>NZ_JBQKLL010000010.1:0-103787 GCF_052116245.1 Blautia sp. Sow4_E7 | reverse complement strand
AACGAAAGAGATGACCGATGATCAGCTCGCAGAACTTGCACCCTGGAGTGAAAAACTCCAATCTATCAAAAATCGCATGTGAATTATAGTGAATTACTCCAACTCGCAAAGGGCTGGGGTAATTTTATATCTGACCGCATTATTATTTGGCGGTTACATATGATCCATATTCTTCTGGTTGAGGATGATAAAGATCTAAATAAGGCTGTCTGCCGATACTTAAATACCCACAAGTACCATACCGTCGGGGTCCTGCAAGCAGCAGATGCCTTTGAACAGCTTTATGTTCAGCATTTCGACATGATTATCTCTGATATTATGCTACCGGAAATTGATGGATTTGAGTTTGCCGAGATGCTGCGCAGACAGGATCGTGATATCCCTATTCTATTTATGACGGCGAGAGATGACTTTTCTGCCAAAGAGAAAGGATATCATTTGGGAATCGATGACTATATGGTCAAGCCAATCAATCTGGATGAACTGCTGTTGCATATTGAGGCTCTTTTCCGCAGAGCGAATATTGCCGCCCAGAAAAAACTGACCGTGGGCAGCCTGATTATGGACGAGGATGAAATAAGCGCTACGGTGGACGGAGAGCCGGTAGTGCTGACCTTGCGCGAATTTCAGATCTTATTTAAACTGCTATCTTATCCCAAGCGTACTTTTACCCGAAGCCAACTGATGGAGGAATTCAGCGGGATAGAAAACGAAAGCGGATTGCGGGCTGTGGATGTACATATTACAAATCTGCGCGCCAAGTTTGCTCACTGTGATGCTTTTCAGATCGTAACGGTGCGGGGACTGGGGTATAAGGCGGTGATTCAATGAAAAAGGATCCGAGAATCAATGCCAAGAGCATGACATTTAAAAACTATCTTACTATATTCGGCATTATGCTGTTTCTATGTGGAAGCTATGCCGGGTTGTATTTCCTGCAGGTTGATTATAACGGGCTGATTTATATTATTCTGTCTATGTTTGCATACATTCTCCTGCTCAGTGTTGCTGTCTGCGCTTTTTTTTGCTTTTTTCAGGCGCCGGCTGGTTATGAGACCGATTTACCGGATTTGCGAAGCGGCGAGGAGGGTTGCACAGGGTGACTTTACTGTCCGGCTGTCTCCCATGAGAAAAGACGGGAAAAAGGATGAGTTTGAAGTCTTGTTTGAAGATTTTAATACCATGACAGAAGAACTTGCGAGTACAGAGATGCTGAAAAATGATTTTATCTCTAATGTTTCCCATGAATTAAAAACACCGTTGGCTGTTATACAGAATTACGCAACCATTCTTCAGAGCGGTGTTTTGACACAAGCGGAAAGGATCGAATATTCTGGACGGATTGCGGAGGCGTCTCAGCGTCTGTCTGTTCTTGTGACAAACATCCTACAGGTAAATAGGTTGGAAAATCAGAAAATAAAGCCAACCATGCGACCGTTCAATTTAAGTGAAGCATTGAGTCGTTGCATTCTGAATTATGATACGCTGATGGAAGAAAAAGAGATTGAGCTCGATGTGCAAATGGATCAGAACCTGATTCTGGACAGTGATGAAAATTTGCTGGATATGGTTTGGAATAATCTCATTTCCAATGCAGTGAAGTTTACACCGGAAAAGGGACATATCCGGGTTAAAATTGTTCTGGATGGGGATTATGTCATTGTTACGGTGGCTGATGACGGGCTGGGTATGAATAAAGAGACAATCCGACATATTTTCGATAAATTTTATCAGGCGGATACTTCACGCGCTACACAGGGAAACGGATTGGGCCTTGCATTGGCAAAGCGAATTATCAATCTTCTGGACGGAGAAATCAGTGTAGAAAGTGCCCCTGGAAAAGGAAGCATATTTACCGTAAAATTGTAAAGTTTTTGGGTGCAGATTTCAGAGGCTTGATTAATTATGACAGCCGTATTAATATTACACTTACCCTGGAACTTGATGGAAACGGAAACTATGAATTAAGTAGTGACTGCTTTGTTATCGAAGCAGGAAAACGTCAGGAAGTTGGTGGAGACTCCGGACTCGGACAGACCTGGATCATGACAGCCGAGGGCACTTATACAGACAATGGCGATGGTACGATCACAACAAGTGATGCCACAACTGCAGCACTTACCGTGGCAACTGATACTTATTCTTCCCAGATGAAGGATTCAGTAAAATTCTCAATCGCAGGTTCCTCAGAGGATGGAGAATGGACCAGTGCAGATACACCGGAATTATTAAGCTATGTTCCGGAAACAATCTTTACCGTAAAGGGTGATGCAATTGTTTCTTATGAGAACCCAAATGCAGCAGCTGCAGAGGAAGCAACAGAAACAGCAGAGGAAACTGAAGCAGTAGCAGACGCAGCTCTTGTGATTCCAAGTGATGACCAGGAAACCGAATTTAAGCTTTATGCAGACGGAACTTACGCATTCTACTTTGAATCTTATGATATTACAGATGAAGGAACTTACACTTATGCAGATGGAGTTCTTACTATTACTGATAAGAATGGCACTGTGACAACATCAGAGACTGATGGCGATAACGTGAAATTCCATTATGCATATAGTGACAGTGATCAGCTGACAGGTGACTATACCGTAGCAAGTTCAGATCTTGATGCTGCATTAAACTAAAAGGTAAAAAGAACGGGCTCCTGTGGGTTTCCATACAGGAGCCTATTTTTGATAACAGAAAGGAAATGTCATGAAACAGATAATTGGTTCAAATTTGGGAAACTGGCTCGTTTTAGAAAAATGGATGCAGGAAGACATTTTTAAAGAAACAGATACGGAAGATGAAGTCTGGCTGAACAGAAAATCAGATCCTGAAAAACTTGCAAAGGTGATGAAACAACATAGGGACACCTATGTGACAGAAGAAGACTTTAAAATCATTGCTTCCCATGGAATCAATATGGTTCGCATACCGGTTCCTTATTTTATTTTTGGAGATGTTGCACCATTTTGTGGATGTATTGAGTATCTTGATAAAGCATTTGACTGGGCAGAAAAATATGGCCTGCAGATTTTAGTGGATCTTCATACAGTGCCAGACAGTCAGAATGGATATGACAATGGAGGGATCACCGGAGTATGTAAATGGTGTAAACAGCCAGAAAAAGTTGAATTTTGCCTTCAGATATTGGAGAGACTGGCTAAGAGGTATGGAAGCAGAAAAGGATTATTTGGAATAGAGGTTTTAAATGAACCAATCAGCTTCCCTGTCTATATGACATCGCCATCAAGAGGAAAAGCAGCGGATAAGGAAGAGGCCAAAGGTTCCGGTTATGTACCGATGAAATTTTTAAAATCCTTTTATCTGGAAGCATATGAAAGACTCAGAAAGATTCTTCTAGAGGAGAAAGTAATCTGTTTTCATGATGGATTCCGGCTTACAAAGTGGAATCGATTCTTTCAGAAAAATCAAATGAAAAATGTCCTTCTGGATACCCATATTTATATTTTTGCAATGGAAGGCTTTCTGCCATTTAAAGCAATGTGGCTGTATAAAATGTATCTGGCAGTCGAAAAAATGAAAATAAAGAAAGCACAGAAACAAATTCCGGTTGTCATAGGAGAATGGTGTATCTGTAACAAATATGCAGAAAAAATGGCAAAAAGCGTGATGTTAGAACAGGAGGTAGAAACTTGCAGAAGAGAGCGTTATCTGCAGGTCGCCGGACTGGAGCTTGATACATGGAAGGAGACAGCCGGATATTTTTACTGGAACTATCAGCTTGTTCGTGATATGGAAAATGAGATACCGGAATCCTGGAAAAACAGCTGGGATTTAAGAAGATGCTGGAAACATGGATGGATTCCGGATCGATTAGACAAATAGAAAGAGGAATACAATTGTGAGTGGATATAATTGTAAAAAGAAGAAAACAATATGGAATTTACCGATATTAAATTCCAGGACACAGAAAGAAAAAGTTGGATTTCCAGAGATGATCTTTGGCTACTTTTTAGGACCACTTGGTGTTTTAGCAATGACTTCTGTCATCAGTTCTTATTATCTGACTTTTTACAGAACGTATGATGATATTGTGGTTCAAAGAAGCTTTCTGACCTTGTTACCGCTGATTTCTATTATTCCAATGGCAATCTCTAACATTATTGTCGGAATTGTGGTAGGAAAAACGAAAACGAAGCAGGGAAAGGCCAGACCTTATATTTTAATGGCAGCTCCGCTTCTTTTGGTTTCCGGTATCCTGGTATTTTGTATTCCATATTTTAGTCTTGGATTTCGTATGCTCTGGATGGCAGTCAGTTACAACTTATTCGCTGCAATCGCAAATTCTATTTATGGAACTTCACACTATCTGATGGTATCACTTTCTACAAGAGATATTAAGCAGCGTGGAAAACTGTCAGTAGTTGCCAATATCCCTGCGGTAGCCGGAAATGGTCTTGTGAGCAGTATCCTGATGCCACTGGCCTTGGGATGGATCAACAGTGCAGAAAATACCGCCGGGGTACAGAACCGCTGGCAGACATTAATGACAGTGCTTTCAGTAGTTGCCTTTATAGGATGTATGATCGAATATTTCTATACGAGGGAACGTATTACCGAAGAGGATATTATAGCAGAGGATGCAGAAAAAACGGTTTCCCGGGAAGAAACAGATCAGACCGTGCCTGCACTTACCCAGTTAAAATGTGCTGTAAAAGACCGTTTCTGGTGGATTGTCATGATTTTTTATACCTTGTATCAGGCAGGAGTCATGTTTAAGGGAGGATATGTATTTAATATATACTGTCATACTTTCTTCACAGATGCGACACTGTTTGGAATGCAGCTTTCAGCTGATATGATCCAGTCCGTCCTGGCATTGATCAGCGGTATTCCGCTTGCTGTAGGAATGGTATTCATATGGCCTCTTGCAAATAAGTTTGGAAAGAAAAATATGATCATTGCAGGATGTGTCATTTCTATCATCGGAAGCCTGATCTGTATCAGCAATCCTTCAGATTTCACGGTGATGCTGATCGGCCAGATTTTTAAAGGATTTTCAAGTATCCCGGGCTCTTATCTTATGATGGCACTGTTTGCCGATGTATTGGATCATCTGGAAGCAAGGTTTGGATTCCGCGTAGATGGAGTCAGCATGTCAGTGTATACTACAATCCTTACGGTCGTGAATGGTCTTGCAGTGGCAGTTTTTAATTTCTTCTATGACAGTGTACAGTTTTCTGCCTCCGGTGTGGCTGAGTTTTTCTTTTTGGAATTTGAAGTGATTGCGCATGCAGTTTTGATCATTGTGATGCTTTTCCTTACGGTTGAGAAAAATATCGAGCAGGAGCAAGCTGTTATCAGAGAAAGAAAAAAGATGGACAGATAAGAGGGAAAAGATGGAAAACGTAAATACATATTGGTTTAAACCGGCGGAATATCAAAAAAATGAGACGGAACTCTTTTATTTCCGAAAAGAGATAGAAGGGGAAAAGAGCAGCTATGTAGTACATATAACTGCAGATTCACGTTATAAACTTTTTGTCAATGGTACTTTGGTAGAAAACGGGCCAGCAAAAGGAAATCATATGGTCTGGTATTATGATGAAATTGATCTTGCACCTTATCTAAACAGGAAAAGAAATGTGATCGCGATCGAAGTATTGCATTATCCGGCAGAACATTGGAAAGGAAACTGTGGGATATTCAGAACGGAAATGCCGGGACTTTATTTTCGTGAGCCGGAAACGGAATTGGGAGACTATGGCAATGCATCAGAGTGGATGTGTAAGAAGGTAAAAGAATTTCAGGTTGTGCAGGAAAATCCCTATTTTTCACCGCTTTTGATTTATGAAAAGAGAATGGGACAGAAGGAGGATGTTGTCTGGAAACTCCCTGAGGAAGCCTTAGAGGGCTGTGAAAGTTTAAATTGGCCGGAAATGGGCTGGAAAAAAGCAGTTTCCTGTAGTTTGGATGAACTTTCCGAACTGCTTCATCCTAAGAACCTTATCCTGCGAGGGATTCCCTTTCTAAAACGGACCGGAAGATGTTTTGAAAAATCTGATTTCCCTAAAAAGGTTCCGGCAAATGAAACAGCAGTCTTGGAATTTGATGCAGGAGAACTGACAACAGGATTTTTACGGCTTTTTTTTGCTGGCGGAAAAGATGCAAAAATCACCATCCTTCAATCAGAATGTTATGCAGGACCGGTACAGGAACATAAAAATCCATTTAAAGCAATGCCTGTGAAAGGAGACCGCGCAGACAAGACATTGCAATTATATGGATATTCCGATTGCTACGAGTTGATGGGAAATGGGACAAAAGACAGACCGGAAATTTATGAGCCATTTTGGTTTCGGACATTCCGTTATATCCGTGTCACGATAGAAACAGGGCGGGAGGAACTTTGTTTTTTAAATTTTGACTATGAGGAAGTGGGATATCCGCTTGAGATAAAAAGTCATGTGGAAACATCAGATCCATCCCTGTCAGCTATCTGGGATATCTGTGAACGGAGTTTGAGACGCTGCATGCACGAAACCTATGAAGACTGTCCTTTTTATGAGCAGCTGCAATATGCGATGGATGCAAGAAGCCAGATGCTTTATACGTATGCAATTTCCATGGATGACCGTCTTGCGAGAAACTGCATGGAGGATTTTAGGTATTCTGCATTATATATCCAGAAAATGGCGGAAGCATATGAAAAATGTCAGAAATCCGATACTGTGAGAAAAAATGCATTAAAAAGATTTGCGGGAAAAGCGGGATTGATCAACAGCTGTTATCCGAATTATGAAATGAATATCATTCCAGGATTTTCTATTTATTATATCGGTATGCTTTATGACCATATGATGTATTTTGGTGATAAGGACTTTTTAAGAAGACACATGGAGACGGTCGATGGCATTTTGCACTTTTTTGAACGGAATCTGGATGAGCGTGGGCTCGTTGGAAAAATCGGTGATATCAATCAGAATGGAAATGACTGGTCCTTTATTGACTGGGCACCGGAATGGGACGATACAGACGGAGTTCCTCCCTGCACGAAGCAGGGACCGGTCACAATGGAGAGCTTTCTGTATCTTCTTGGACTTCAGTATGCAGAAAAACTTGCAGAATATCTGTGCCAGAAGAAGAGGGAGCAGGAATATCGGGAGCATGCAGGAAAAATACAAGAGTCAATCAAACGTTACTGTACCGGCAGAAATGGGATGTATCAGGATGGTCCCGGAATAGAAAGCTACAGCCAGCATTGTCAGGTGTTTGCCATTCTGACCGATACCGTTTCTATTGAAACAGGAAAAAACCTGCTAAGGGAAACGCTAGAGCAGAAGGAAGATTATCCGCAGTGTACGATTGCAATGATGTTTTATTTGTTCCGTGCATTGGAAAAATGTGATCTGTATGATAAGACAGAGGAACTTTGGGATATCTGGAGAATGATGGTAAAAAATCACATGACAACCTGTGCGGAGGATCCGGTCCGAAGCAGAAGTGACTGCCATGCCTGGGGAGCTCTTGCTCTTTATGAACTGCCGGTGGTCGTGCTTGGAGTAAGACCGAAAAAACCAGGATTTACGGAATATGAGATCAGGCCACATGCCGGCAGATTGAAATGGGCAAGGGGAGAAGCCGCCACCAGGGAAGGAATGATTGGGGTATCATGGGAGAAAAATGCAGATGGAAAAATTACATTATTAACTCATAAGGAGTAAAGGAATACAGAGAATGTGCCAGAAACCGTCTTTTAGATCGGAATTCCAGAATAGACACAAGCCCGTCTTCCGAAAGCCAGCTTTAAGACCGGCTGCCTTTTGGGATAGCCGGTCCTTTTGCATGTTTCTAAGATAAATTAATCAAAGATGATCAGAGCCATAAATACAACCGGCTCATTGACAATTGGTTTTAAAGCGTGTCCGCATCCGTCTGGTGTATAAGTTACATCTCCGGCTTTTACAGTGCGTGTGGTTCTGTTATCGTTATATTCTGCGGTACCGGAAAGAATGTAATACGTCTCACTTTCGTTTTTATGTTCGTGATAACCAAGGGAAGATCCCGGCTGAATGGTTACCTGCGCATACAGACCACATTTTCCATTTAATTCTTTTTCTCCGAGGATGTGTTTGTAACCAACAAGAAACACAGAGGAGAATAATTCATGCTAAGGTTACGGGAAATGGTGTGCTAGAGGGATTTGGTACAGCCAATCCTTCAAGCGAAGAAGACTATTTGTTTTTCATAGAGTGACGGAAGAACTGAAGATGTAGGATCAGATGGCATGGGTTGGGAAAATGAATAATATCCGGGCTTGTGCGGAGGAGATTGTAGTGCATGACTGGTGAAGGCTCTGAATTTACAGTGACCCTTCCTTTTGAAATCGCAACCGAAGAAGCGGTGAAGCCGAAAAATGAAATTGATGTTCCCCAAGGGGAGGACGCCAGAACGATCCCGATCATTGCATTAACGGCCAATGCGTTTTTCGAAGATGTAGAGAAATGCCAGCAGGCTGGAATGAATGCGCATGTGGCGAAGCCTATTGATTTTGAAAAGTTGGCGAAGACCATAGATGGACTGCTGCGGCATAAGGAAAAATCATCTTTGTGATCGGCTCGCTTCGCAAAGATTTTTAACTGGATTTGGTTAATGGAAAGTGGACCGAATGATTTATTTGGGAAAACGTTCCTGAACTGTAAAAAAATTACCCGCTGATTATGATAGAAAGATATATCATAACCAACGGGTAATTTATTTACACAAGCAGCGAGCCAAACTCGCAGAGCGTGTTTTGTTTATCTTTGTATGTAGTGAGACCCAGCATTAATCCTCATCCATCCATACTTTGATGGTCTTCAGCAGCTTCTGCTTCTCTGGAATCTCCATTTTATGTACCTGCTCGGAAATCTCGCGGTCCAGGGCAGTTTCACGATATTCGGAATCAATTCTGCCGATCAGGGAATCCAGGGAGATGTTCAGCAGTCTTGCGTAATAGATCAGGATACGCAGGGACATTGCAGTACGGTTGTTCTCCACATTGCTGATGTAACCTGGAGTTACATTCAGAGCCTTGGCAACTTCAGCCTGGGTAAGTTTCATTTTGATTCTCAGTTCTTTCATTCGGGATCCTAAGTTTTCGTAATCAATCTGGTTCATATTCGTTCTCCAATCTTTTTAATAGGTGCCAGAGGGCTGTCCTGTAATTTTACACGCTTTTAAGATGCCGTCCGCAGTTGGAACAACAGCTTCTTTATCCATAATATTAAGTATATAGAAAATGTATGAAAAATGTAAGCCGTAAATTGTATGCTATTTATTTTATAGCTATATATCTGTTGGCGATAGTTGTTGATATTTTGACATTTATCTCGAATATCCATATAATAAAAACGAAGAGCGAAAATGAAACGGAAGTGCAACTGTTTGGCCGGCGGTCTTTGGGAAAATGGTGAAACAGTTTTGAGGGAATTACTTTATGCAGGATACATTTGAAATGTTGGAAGAACTACTGGAACAGGAGCAGTTTGAGCTGCTGTTTCCTAAGGAAGAGATAGAACAAGATGGATACAGTAGAGGCGAGCTTGCTTCAGGTAATGAAGAAGAGCAAGCGGAAAAGAAGAATTCAGCGAAAGCTGTGGGCAAACCAGGTTCGAGCGAGATCCGGCTGGTGTATTTGATGAACGACGCAGTAGAAAGCTTCCTAATTTTTCGAAATGCCAGGCTTACCGGTTCTTATATAAGTGATTATGAAGGCCCTTTGAAATCCTCCTTAAACCGGGAAGGGGACGAATATATCCTGGTAGTCTGGCAGGGGGAGAACGTAGTTACCCTGTTTTTCCAGAACCTGGATCTGGAAGTGCATCTCTATAATTATGGAGAGATCGGACACTTCTGGGTGCCGGAATACGAATATCTGCGCCAGCTGGAATACCGGATCGCCATTGCAAGGGACAAGCTGGAATATCTGGGGCAGGAGTTTTGCACCGAAGAAGAGCAGTCACTGGTACAGCTGGCAGATTTTCCACCGCTGAATTACTGCTGTTATCCGGCTGTACCCAGGCAGTACATTGTGCCAAAAGAGGATCCCTGGATCCCAAGTGCCCAGGCCTTTCAGGTGATGGAGGAGCTGATCGAAGAAGCGCAGGATTCCTCTCTGCTTGGCCTGCTGCATCTGTATGAGAAATTTCCAAAACCGTTTGTGGCAAGGATTTTTGCCAGAGCGCTGCACAAGACCAGACACGCGGCAGTGGTGGCCCTACTTACTTCGAAAATAAAAAAGGAGGCAGGAAATTATCCCAACCGGTCCTTTGGAGAAAAAGCAGATCAGCAGTTGAACAGCCTCCTGTCAAAAGCAAGGAAACTGCAGGAAAAATTAACCCAGGATGGAATCCAGGCAGAAGTATTAAGAGAAGAACCCTTCACCACAGCCAGAGACAGCCTGGACTTCCAGGTGTTCCTGATGGTGTGGGAAAAAGGGTGGCGAAATTGCAAGGTAGAGATAAGGAAACTGACGGAGGCGCCAAGAGGTGATAAACAAGTACTATAATATTTAGGATTCGTTGATAGAGTTAGAAGTCTGGTTAATATAAAATATATTATAAAAGCTGACCTTGAATTGTGAAAAAATTTACAATTCATAGTCAGCTTTTTCTAAGGATAAATGAATTCAATAAGAATGATGACGTAAGAGGGGCAAGTGCCTTATCTGCTCTTAACACTTCGTAAGAAGTAGCAGATCGCCCACGCAATACTCATTCCCGCCGCAATCCCAAAGGCGAAGAGGAAGGTATCCCGTCCATATTCCAGCGCCTGTATGGTATTTCCCTCCACAATGCTGCTCATGCAGTAATAGAGGGTGCTTCCGGGAATCAGCGGGATCACGGATGTAACGAAAAAGGAAGTGGAAGTTTCCTTGCAGACTCTTGCAAGGATTTCCGCATACACATCTACAATAAATCCAGCCAGCAGCGCCGGAAGAAAAACATTTCCCCACAGCCCCTTTCCGAAAAGAAAGACCAGCCAGCTAAGGAATCCGCCGGCAGCAGCCAGAGGCAGATATTTGGCTTTCATGTGAAAGAGAAGACCGAAAGCCACTGAACCAACGGCTCCGGTAATCAGCTGTATAACAGTTGTAGTTATCAAAGTCCCAGCCTCCCAAACAGAATAATAGCGCCCATAAATCCAAGGGCCAGCGCCGCAGCAAGGAGCAAAGCGGCGATCAGACGGATGATACCGGAAAGTGTATCACCAATAAGCACATCCCGGATGGCGTTTGTAGACATAAGCCCAGGGATCAGAAGCATAATATCGCCGATCATGATCTTGTCCATGTGAAGAAAAGGACAGAGCAAAGCGAATCCACAGATGGCGCAGCCGGTGAGAAAAGAGGCCACAAACTGAAAGGTCACTTCATTCATACACACTGGCCGTAGATATTTCTGCAAGCCCCAGATCAGGATTCCGGCAATCCCGGCGGCAATGGCGTCAGGAATGGTGCCTCCATAGAAAAGGGCGAAACTGCTGGCGGCGAGCACGCTTCCAAGCAGCTTCCAGAGAGGCTTCGGTTTCTCAGTGTTGATCCTTTCAAATTCTTTTCGCAGCTCCCCCACAGAAACCGGATGACTGCAGAAGCGGCGGCTCAGATCATTGAGCTGCTCCAGCTTGGTGAAATCATTTCCACCGCCTTCGTGAATACGCCGTGTCTGTGTCCGCGCCCCGTCCCCGGGAAATTCCATGGTAATCACAATACTGGACGTTATGACGAAAACATTCATATGGGTAGCGCCACAGGCATAGCCCATGCGGTTCAGGGTGTCCTCCACCCGGAAAATTTCCGCCCCGCTGTTTAACAGCGCGTCGCCCATATCAAGAAAAATGTGCAAATAATCTTTTGCGGTCTGCATAGGAAGTGCTCCTTTAACTGAGGAAAAAGCCCTGGGAAAAAATCAGGAACTTTTTCGTTGACATTATTTCAAGAATGATTTAAGTATAAGGCTTAATTGCAGGTAATACAACTGATAAAAATGGGATTTATGAGAATATTTTACCTATAACAGAATCCTATATTCCCTAAACTGCAAGTTTGTGCTAACATAGGCTACAGAGTGTATTTGCAACAATAACAGAAATTCAGGAGGAAATTCAAAATGGGTTGTACTACAATTTTAGTTGGAAAAAAGGCGTCCTACGATGGCTCCACCATGATCGCCAGAAACGATGATTCCGGTTCCGGACATTATATGCCGAAAAAATTCCTGGTGGTCCATCCAGAGGAACAGCCGCGAAAATATAAATCTGTGATCTCCCATGTGGAGATCGATCTCCCAGAGAATCCCATGCGTTACACTGCAGTTCCAAACGCGGTAGATGGCGAGGGCATCTGGGCTGCAAGCGGTGTCAATGAGGCAAATGTAGGAATGACCGCTACCGAGACTATCACCTCCAATCCCCGTGTACTTGGAGCAGATCCGCTGGTGGTATATCAGCCAGCAGCAGAGGGAAGAGAGGAAATCGCCGGCGGAATCGGAGAGGAAGATATTGTTTCCATCGTTCTTCCCTACATCCACAGCGCCCGTGAAGGCGTAACCCGCCTTGGAAGCATTCTGGAAAAATACGGAACCTACGAGATGAACGGAATCGCATTCCAGGACCAGGACGAGATCTGGTGGCTGGAGACCATCGGCGGACATCACTGGATGGCAAGAAAGGTTCCGGATGATGTGTATGTAGTAATGCCAAATCAGCTTGGAATCGACCAGTTTGATCTGGAAAAAGCCTTGAAAGATCAGGATAAATATCAGTGCACACGCCAGGAATATGAGGAACTGGAGTATATGTGCTCCGCCGACTTAAAAGAATTTATTAGCAAAAACCACCTGGATCTTTCCCTGGACGGCGTGCTGAATCCAAGAGATGCATTCGGAAGCCATGACGATTCCGATCATGTTTACAACACCCCTCGTGCATGGCATATGCTTCGCACCCTGAGTCCAAAGTCCAAAATATGGGACGGTGCCAATGCAGAATTTACCCCATATTCTGATGATCTGCCCTGGTGCATGGTTCCGGAAAAGAAGGTGACCGTGGAGGATGTGAAATATGTTCTGTCTGCCCATTACCAGGGAACTCCTTATGATCCATACGCTTCCTATGGGGAAAAGAGCCAGCGGGGCGCATTCCGTTCTATCGGTGTAAACCGTACCGATTTCCTGTCCGTGATCCAGATGAGACCAGGCATGGAAAAGGACTGCAATATTCTGGAGTGGGTAGCTTTTGCATCAAATGCCTTTAATGTTCTGGTGCCGTTCTATGCCACGGTCGATACCACACCAGACTATCTTTCCAGTACCACAAAGGAAGTAACCACTGACAACTTCTACTGGGTAAGCCGTATGATCGGAGCTATGGCAGATGCTTCTTACAAGAGCTCTATTTTCCATATCGAGCGCTATCAGGAAAGCGTGATGTCCAAAGGCCACCAGCTGATTAACCAGTATGATGCCTTTCTGGAAAAAGAGTCCGACGCAGCGAAGCGGATGGCTCTTCGCCAGGAAGCAAACCAGGCCATTGCCGATATGCTGAAAAAAGAGGCTTCCGACACCCTGGACAAGGTACTCTATGAGCTGAGCAACCAGATGAAAAATGCATATTCCAGATCGGATGCTTAAGGTGAGCCCTGTAATCCAACGTTCATGCGTCACCTAATGCCAGGCAACACATAACGACAAATCCCCTTTGATTTACTATAATAAAATGCATAAATGGAAATTTGTCCCTGTAAGACTTTGGCAATTTTGCCGATATAGAGGGAATCGGAGCAAAAGATTAAGGAGGCTGGAATGACAGTAAAAGAATGTTATGACAAAGTCGGCTCAGATTACGATGGAGTTCTGAAAAGACTTGGAAGCGAAGCGCTTGTGAAAAGATTTGCAGTGAAATTTCTCAATGATCCAAGTTTTCAGGATCTGACAGATGGTCTTGCCGCACAGGACGGAGAGAAAGCTTTCCGCGCAGCACATACACTGAAGGGCGTATGTCTGAACCTTGGCTTCACAGGCCTGTATAAAGTAAGCGCAGAGCTTACAGAGGTACTCAGAGGCAGAGAGACAGCAGAAAGTGACGCACTTTACCAGCAGGTAAAGGAGCAGTACACCATTCTGACAGACGCAATCAAGGAACTGGCACAGTAAAGTGAATGCTTGCTGTATTAGAGCTGAGGGGAAACCTTCAGCTCTTTGCTGTGGAAGGAAGCTGAAATGCTTCCTGCTCAGAGTTTGACTTATCAGAGGCTTTGACATGAAGAAAAAAGCATTTAAGGCAGCATTGCCCCATACTCTTCCCATCTGCGTGGGATTTTTATTTCTGGGAATGTCCTATGGATTTATGATGCGAAGCAAGGGCTTTTCCTTTGTTTACCCTTTATTTATGAGTATGTTTATTTTTGCAGGTTCCATGGAGTTTGTTACTGCGAACCTGCTTTTGTCTGCATTTAACCCGCTGTACGCATTTCTGCTGGCGCTGATGGTAAATGCCAGACATTTATTCTATGGAATTTCCATGCTGGAAAAGTACAAAAATACAGGTTTCAAGAAGTTTTACCTGATCTATGGAATGTGTGATGAAACCTTTTCCGTCAACTGTACGGTGGATCAGCCAGAAGGCGTTGACCGGGGCTGGTTTATGTTCTTTGTCACACTGCTGAACCAGATCTACTGGGTAGCAGGCGCCACAGCCGGAGCCCTTCTTGGATACGTCATTCACTTTGACACAACCGGCATTGAGTTTGTGATGACTGCACTTTTCGTAGTAATGTTCATAAATCAATGGGAAGAAGCCCAGGATCATCGCCCGGCTCTTGTAGGGCTTGGCTGTTCTGTGGTCTGCCTGCTCTTATTTGGCAGCAGCTATTTCATCATTCCAGCAATGGTATCTATTATCCTGTGTTTTGAACTTCAGAGAAGAATGGAAAAGAGAAAGGAGACCGTGAAATCATGACAATGACAACCACACAGAGCATTATCATCATCGTCTGCGTAGTTCTGGGAACTATGGTCACCCGTTTCCTCCCCTTTCTCATTTTCCCCGAAGGAAAAGAGCCCCCGGAGTTCATCCTCCATCTTGGAAAGGTGCTCCCCTACGCAGTGATCGGTCTCCTGATCATATACTGCCTGAAAGACATCCCCACCAGTGGAATCTACGGCCTCCCCGAAGCCATCGCGATTCTGTTTATCGTATTCTTACACAAATGGAAAAAACACACCCTCCTAAGCATCGGCGGCGGAACAGTGTTGTATATGCTTCTTGTACAGATGGTGTTCTAAATTTGCTATTTAGCGCACTGAAAGAATTTCTTTTGGTGCGCTAGCAGCCATAATTCAAATCTAACATATCTGATCAGATATAGCCATTTTCTATAACGAACTCAAGGTAAAATGAATTATACAAAATCTCCCCATCTTGTTATGATAAGACCAGACAAAAACGAGAGCGGTGTCTCTATGACCATATCATACGGACTTGGAGGAAAAATCATGGCAAGAGGAATCAATACAAAATGTTTACACTTAGAAGAAGAGGAAGGCTGTTGTAACAACTACGGAGCTATCAGCTTTCCAATCTATCAGACTGCAACCTACGAACACCCGGCAGTAGGCCATAGTACAGGCTTCGACTACAGCAGACTGCAGAATCCAACCAGAGAACACCTGGAAAAAATCGTAGCCAGTCTGGAAAATGGAATCGACGCACTGGCTTTTTCCACAGGAATGGCAGCTATCACCCTGGTAATGGAACTGTTTGGGCCAGGCGACCACCTGATCGTAGACGCTGACCTGTACGGCGGCAGCATCCGTCTCTTCGACAATGTTTCTTCGAAAAACGGAATTCAGTTTTCCCGCATCGACTGCTGGAAAGAAGATGTAGAAAGTTATGTAAACGAAAACACAAAAGCTATATATATTGAAACTCCTACCAATCCCATGATGAACGTCACAGACATTGCTGCACTTGCAGAAATTGCAAAGAGACACAATCTTTTTCTCATTGTAGATAATACCTTTTTATCCCCCTACTTCCAGAATCCCCTGGATCTGGGCGCTGACATTGTAGTACACAGTGGGACTAAATTCCTGGGTGGACACAATGACACATTGGCAGGTTTCCTGGTCACAAACCGGGAAGACATCAGCGAGAAGCTGCGTTTCCTGATCAAAACTACAGGCTCCGGCCTGGCGCCTTTTGACAGCTGGCTGATCCTCCGCGGCATCAAAACCCTCGGGATCCGCATGGAGCAGGCCCAGCGGAACGCCTTTAAGATCGCGGAATGGCTGAAGACCAAGAGCGCCGTAACCAGAGTGATCTACCCGGGACTTCCAGAGCACCCGGGCCATGAGATCATGAAAAAACAGGCCAGAGGCTTCGGCTCCATGCTGACCTTCCAGCTGGAAAGTAAAGAATTTGCCCTTTCCATCCTGGAAAAAGTGCGGATGATCAAATTTGCAGAAAGTCTTGGCGGTGTAGAGACTTTGATCACCTACCCAACCACCCAGACACATGCAGATGTTCCGAAAGAGATTCGGGAACGCAATGGAATCACAGAAGCAACCCTTCGTTTGTCCGTGGGAATTGAGGACCAAAAGGACCTCCTAAATGAATTTGAAAAAGTATTTGCAGAAACAGAGGAAGAATTACATGGCGGAAAGAAATCTTGATTTTGACAAAGTGATCAATAGAAAAAATACCAGATGTCTGAAATATGATTTTGCAGTAAAAAGAGGAAAACCAGCAGATGTGCTGCCACTCTGGGTTGCGGATATGGATTTCGAGACCTCTTCTTACGTGGAAGATGCACTGGTAGAGCGGGCGAAAGAGGGCATCTTCGGATACAGTGAGGTGCAGACGCCCTACTTTGAAATTGTGGCAAACTGGATGAAAACTCACCACAACTGGGAACCCCAGGAAGACTGGCTGATCAAAACACCAGGCGTTGTATTTGCCCTGGCTATGGCAGTAAAAGCATACACACAGCCAGGAGACAGCGTGCTGATCCAGCTCCCGGTTTATTATCCTTTCGCTGAGGTGATCCAGGACAATGGCAGAAAAGTGGTGAGCAATACCCTCTATCAGGGTGAGGACAACCGTTACCACATTGATTTCCAGGATTTTGAGAAGAAAATAGTAGAGGAAAATGTAAAGCTGTTTTTCCTGTGCAATCCTCACAATCCGGTGGGAAGAGTGTGGAGTGCAGAAGAACTGGAAAAATTAGGGGATATCTGCGTGAAACATGGTGTGACCGTGGTCAGCGATGAGATCCATGAGGACTTTGTTTTCAAAGGAAAACATCAGGTGTTTGCCGGGCTGAAAAAAGAGTTTCAGGAGATTTCCATTACCTGTACTTCTCCAAGCAAGACTTTTAACCTTGCAAGTATGATGATTTCCAATATTTTTATCCCAAATCCAGAGCTTCGCCGGAAATTCCAGAAACAGCTGGATGCAGCTGGAATCAGCCAGCTGGGTGTAATGGGACTGGTGGCTGTGGAGGCTGCTTATTCCAAAGGGGAAGAGTGGTATCAGGCAATGCATGCTTATGTGGAGGCGAATATCGCTTACACGAAAGAGTATGTGGAAGAGAACCTGCCTGGTGTGAAGATGACGGAACTGGAAGGTACTTATCTGGTATGGCTTGATTTCCGGGAGACGGGACTTGGCGTGGATGAGCTGGAGGACCTGATCATCAACAAGGCCGGGCTTTGGCTGGACAGCGGAAAAATCTTTGGAAAAGCAGGCGAGGGCTTCCAGAGGATTAATGTGGCATGCCCGAGGGCGACGCTGACGGAGGCGCTGGAGAGAATCAGAAAGGCGCTTTAGACTTTAGATTGCACAGACAAGATTTTTCAAGATACTGCTGCTTACAATCTGAGCAGTAACTGTACATTCAATGCAGAACGTCGTAAATCTTTCTTTTTAGTTGTGTGTAGCGTATAGGAATGGTAAAATATAAAAAATTACAGCTGCTGTACACGAAAGCGGACAGTAGTAAATTATGCATGCACAGGAGAATGCCATGACCAACAAGATCAACCGTGAAGATATGCTGGCACTGACCAGGAGGATGAACGTTGCACGAAGCTCTTTTACAAGGATTGCGGGATGTTATGTGGATAAAGATGGAGACTTTGACGGAAGCTTCAATGTGAATTTTCTCAAGCTGTCAGCAGGGGAAAAGAAGAAAAACATTGAGCTTGCCAAAGCAGTTCCCTTCGCGGCAACCAATGTGAATCTGAAACGCTATGAATTTTCAGATGAAAACAGAAGACCGGGAACGGTTTGGCAGCTTCTGATGGCTCTTCGGGAATGCGGACTGAAAAACGATGCCCTCATGGACAGCTTTTATGATCTTGTGATGGAGCATTACAAAAGCCGCCGGCCTTATGCCGTCTATGTGTTTCACGACAGATACGATATTCCTGCGAAAGCAGCGGATAAGGAAAGGCTGTGGGAGTCAGAATCTGTTTTTGAGTATCTGATCTGTGTGATCTGTCCCCTTGCAGACGAGTACGAGCCAGGTGCACCAGAGTGCGGTTTCCTTTTCCCGGCGTACACAGACGGAGGAGCAGACCTGAACCATGTGGCTGTGTTCCAGGCAGATGCGGACAGACCGCATCAGGAGATGGTGACAGAGATTTTGCGGGTAAAATAATAGAAATTTAACATAGGCTTTTGCAAAATATAAAAAAGGTACCTTAATATATTAGTAGCGAAAATGCTGATATAGTAAGGTACCTTTTTGAATTTACGCGAGCGACGAGCCAAAGCCCGTGCTTGCACAAGATCCTGGCGGCGGCTGCGAGAACGAGCAAAACTCGCAGAGCGTGTTTACGTGAGTAATGAGCCAATGTGTGGAGATTGTACTGACTTATTACTTATAAAATTTCCTCATATTCCCTTATGATTTCCTTCGCTGCCGCATATTTGGTACGCCAGTGTGCAAGCTGCGCCGGATCCGGCGTAACAGAAGAAAGCCTTGTCTCATCAGAATTATGGGCAAGATCCGCAATCTTCACCTTCCGCGCCAGGCGATTTTTGCAAAGCCGGCGCACATATTCCAGGTAGTCCTCGGAAGAATCATGGGTGAGCAGCTGAACGGCCTCTGTAATTTCTGCTGGAAATTCCGCTTCCAGCTCTGGAAGAGTCAGGGAAGTGTCCTCCAGCACATCATGAAGAAGGGCAATACAGGTGGTGACCTCGTCTGTCATCTGTTCTGCCAGATGGACCGGATGGAAAATATAAGGAACCCCACTCTGGTCGCATTGTCCCATATGTGCTTCATATGCTATTTTCATCGCCCTTATGGTTAAAGGAGTATAGACCATATTTTATTCTGCAGGTGCAGCCTCCGTGTCAGTATTTAATGGAGTAAAAGCTGCCAGGATTTCATCTGCTTCGGCTGTCGTATCTGTGGTGTAGGACAAAATAATGGAGACAAACTTTCCTCCCTGTTTGCGGGTACAGTATTTCTGAAGAACTTCATAATCATTAATCGTCACGCTTGTTTCCATAACCTGGAAATCCTGTCCGGCGATCTGCGTATCTGTAACATCTGAATAAGTGTAACCCATTCCGGTAGCATCCAGCATCTGCTGCGCAGCCAGGAAATACTGCTCCACAGTCATATTCTCCAGCACCGCGTCCTCCACGACTACCGAAACATTAGGAAAACCGGAGATAGAAGAAGCCATCATCTCATAAACCGTACCAGATAAAGCATCTTCTCCCAGCTCCACACCGGAAGATTCCTCAAGGGTGCTCTGTCCCTGCTGCATTACAGACTGAAGCTCTTCCTCTGTATTCATAACAACCGTCTCCGGCGGAGTAAATTTCAGATTCAGCCACTCGCTCTGGAAATCGGTATCTGTGATGGTGCCTTTTTCATAAGGGGTATCAGCGGTGCTTCCAGTGTCCGCTTCGGAAGCAGTATCTGCACTGTCCGCAGTCTGGCCATCGGCGGTAGTCTTCTCATCAGCAGTTTGCTCATCAGCTGTGTTTTCTGTATCGGCAGAAGAATCAGCCGCGTCCGCTGTCTGCTCCGTATTCTCAGCCAGTACCGGCAAAACAGAAATTCCACAAAGTGAAAATGCCAGCATAGCCGGTATCAATAAACATTTCTTTTTTCGCATGAATTCAGTATCCTCCTGGAAATTAATAAGCCAAAGAGAGAACTCTGACCTTTCGATGCACTCATTATAGCAAATTCCCATTTACTTTCCTAGTGATAAAAGGTAGAAAAAACAATGAAAAAATTGTGAAGCTGAGAATGATTTGCAATTCATTACCTTTATAGTACTAGTTGCGTTTCCCAGGTTATTTCGCTATAATAAGGAACAAAGACTCAAAAACCAATTTTTACGGATTTATACTTAGCATATAAGGAGATTTCCCATGAGCTTTTTACATACATTGAAACAAAAATTGCGCAGTCTGGTTCCGGTCAGCCGCACTTACATGGACAATAAGCTTAAGGAATTAGAAAAAGCAAATAAACGTCAGGAGAAGCTTCTTACCGAGCTGCAGAAGAACATCCTGCCAGCCCAGGAGATGAAGGACTATATTGCAAACGAATTCCGGCGCCGCGACGACTGGGCGAAACGCGCCATCCAGGTACAAAAGGAGGCTAGTGACCGCCAGATCTGGGTGATCAAATGCCCCGCCCCGGAAGGTGAGAAGAAGATCCGCTGGGGAGATTATGCCTATGCGGTCGCGCTGAAACGTTATCTTGACAGAATGGGGATGTACACCATAATTGACCTCCATGAAGACTGGGACTGCGAAGTGAATGCAGATGTTGTTCTGGTACTGAGAGGCCGCGAATTCTACCGCCCGGACCGCCGGAATACCAAATGTACCTATATTATGTGGAACATCAGCCATCCGGAAATGGTGACGGAAGAAGAATACAAGCTTTACGATATCATTTGTGTAGGCTCCCTTCATTATGCTAAGGAGCTTCAGCAGAAGCTGGATATCCCGGTTTATCCTCTGCTCCAGTGTACAGATACGGAACTGTTCTATCCGGATCCAGCAGCAGAGAAGAACCGTGGTGGCGACTATCTGTTTATAGGAAATTCCCGTGGCGTAGCCCGTCCCTGCGTATTATGGGCAGCCAGGGAGAAACTCCCTCTGAAAATCTGGGGCGCAGGATGGAAGGCCATGCTTGGCCCGGATAAAACCATGGTACAGGAAGTCTTTATCGAAAACAGCCAGATCCCAGCTCTATACCGCAGCGCCCGGGTTACCCTGAATGACCACTGGAAAGACATGCTGGACTATCAGTTTGTGAACAACCGTATTTTTGATGCTCTTGCATGCGGCCTGCCAGTGATCTCCGACTGCTGCGACGAACTGCGGGAAATTTTTCCGGACGCAGTGCTTTACTATAGTAATAAAGAGGAATTTGACCAGTGCGTGAAAGAGATTGAGACTCATTACGATGACGTAAAAGCCCGGGTAGATGCCCAGTGGCCGATGATTAAGGAGAAGTATTCCTTTGAGGCAAGAGCCAGAGAACTGGTGGAAATCGTAACGAGGGAAAAAGGATAAAATTATTTAGAAGAAGAGTGGACGATAAAGTGGAAAAAAAAAGAGATACGTTGATTGACCTGTTAAAAGGAATTGGTATTACGTCAATTGTTATAGGACATGCAAGCTGGGTATGGCAAAGAACCGGTTTTCCAATCGGTCCGTTTGTTTATACCTATCATTTGATGGTATTCTTTTTTGTGGCAGGAATGTGTTTTAAACCACGCAAAGATATAACGCCATACATGCAGATTGGAAAGAGGCTGGGTGGATTAATGCCCATATACATAAAATATAGTATTGTATTCATTTTACTGCATAATTTCCTTTTAGAAATGCATATACTTAAAAGTGGCACTGCATTGTACGAAACAAATGATATTATATACGAATTATTCGAAGCATGCGTTTTCAGAACGTCAGAGTCCATGTTGGGTGCTTTTTGGTTTATTCCAATGTTTTTTATTGGAGTAAGCATGTTTATTTTGTTGTTTTATCAGGCTGAGAAAATGAAACATCCAGCAATATGGCATGCCTTATTTTGTGTTTTAGCAGCTATTGTAGGAATTTATCTAAATTATAATGATATTGATTTGAAATATCACATGCAGACATCTGTATTGGCAATACCTGTTATTTATTTTGGCATTGTGGCTCAACATTATAGATCTTATATAGAAAAATATCTGCGTTGGTGGATGGCTCTTGTTTTGGGCTTTATACTTTGGAAGGTGTTGAGCCTGAATATTGGAATTGTAGAACTATCAGCGAATATGATCCTTCATCCGCTGCTGTTTTATCCAGTTACAATCGTCGGAATTGCCTTTTGTATCTGCCTGGCATTAGGAATGAGTAAATTCGGGAAAGTAACGAAATTGTTTTGTGCAGCAGGAAAAAACAGTTATCATATTATGGCACTTCATATAATTACTTTTAAAGGAATAGATTTTGCAATCTGCAAGATTTTAAACTTGGGAAATGATGTGTTAGAGCGCTATCCGCATTCCTTTAACAGATCATGGCCTATTTGCTACGTTGCCGGCGTAATAGTTCCATTAGCAGTAGTGTATGCAGGAAGATATGTATGGGGAAAAATAAAAACCATGATGAAAACAAGGAGCCAGCAAACAATCTAAGGTTTGCTGACTCCTTGTTTTTGCGACAGTTTTAAGATTCCAGATCTGTTACTTTGATATTAGGATAAAGGGCGTAGCCCATCACCTTGGCATCAGATTTATAATAGGGAATTTTGCAATTTCCGTCACTTGATCCGGAGATGGAAACAGTCTCCCCAAGCAGGGAAGTATAATCTGTAGTTTCGTAAGTTACACCATATATTTCGGATGAATTTTCTTTTTGGATCAGCAGAATTACCTTACCTGATGATAAATTGGTATTCTCATATACTATTTTTCCATTTATAGAGAATTTTTCACTTTTATAATAGTATGGATATTTACAAAGCTCTTCATAGCTGTCGGTAAGCTGCAGCGGGTTTATGTCAGTTTCATTAGTTTTCCAGTAAAAAGCTTTTAAAATAGGAATTTCTTTTTCCAGATCAGAATCTGCAACTTGACTATAATCCCGTACACTTGAAAGAAAATCATCATCAACTATTAGCTCATCTAAAAAAGTTTTGGAATTCATTTCCCATCCAAGCGAATGTTCAAAAAACGAAATCGGCTCTTCTTCATAATTATTTATGGAGTCGAAAAAACCATAAATTTCAATGGAATCATCAACTGAAACATTTTCAATATTGCTGGAAACAAATTGTTGAATTGATGCATTTGGATATTTAAAAAGATAAAGATTATCCGATTCATCTTTTATTTTCATATATCCAGTGGAAGCACTTTCATAAATACTAATTACTGTACCAGAAACTTTTATTGGTAATTCAGAGTAATCATAGGGGTTCGAAAACCACTCATCGTAATTGGGGGAGACTGCATTTTGAAGCAGGCTGCTTACTGGAGTACATCGATGAAACCAGTCCAGACTAATTAGTTCACCTTCAGAAGAATAAGTCTGGATCTTTTTGCAGGGTTTTCCCCGGCTGGTAGTAAATGTCTGATAGGTTCCATCAGGATAAGTGGTGGTTACTTTTTTTCGAATAAGCCCTTTTTTGTATGTTACATCTTGTGTAGTCCCGTCTTCATAAGAAATGGTACATTCACCATTGAATGCCTCTTGGGAATCAGACCAGCTGCCAGTGATGGAAAATGACGCTTCACTGTCTGGAAGGGTAGTAAAAGTACTTTCTTTACCATTTGCTTCCAGAGTTCCATAATATATATGGTTTAAAACATTGACAGAAACAATGTTATCCTGTTGAATTCCATTAACGGAATAGGGAAAGCATAAAAGGACTGCGGCAGCAGCTAAAGTATAAAACATATTTTTTTTCATAACAGAATCTCCTTATATGGTTATATTACTATCTATAAAGAAATACGTCAAATATAAATTGTTTTGAAAAGTCTGGAAGTGCGTTGGGGAAATAACGCTTGTCTTTGCGTATGTTTTTTGCTACAATTAAAAAATGTTAAGACTTTTAAATAAAATGGGGGCAAATATGAACAAAATATTAAAAAAGTTGCTGTTAATAGTAAATTTATTGCTATTTGTGGTGTTTATGCTTTCTATATTTGTTCCGTCACATAAAAAAAAGGTTATGTATTCAAATACGGATGTGAATGGAACTACTGATCGTAATAGTATTGATACCGTTGGATTAATTACAGATAAAAGAAATATAACACTTTCATTTGAATTGTATAACCAGGAATTTTATGGAATCTGTTTATATTTTGAGGCAGAAGGAGAAGATGAGAGCGGAGAAATTACCTGTACATTGCAGTTTGAGGATCAGGTAGTTGCTGAAGAACGTATTCAGGTAAAAGAATTGTTTGCCAGAATGAAATCATCTTCATTAAGTGCAACGGAAATTTTTGCTGGCAGCCGGGAAAACAAACCGGGAAAATACACTGTTTTATTAGAAGGTACTGGGATTTCACCTGAGACAAAGATTTCACTTTATGCAAATGATAATGCATGGAAATATGTGCGTCTTGAGAGTGATACATATCAGGAATATTACGGTCCTTTATATTTACTTGAAGTTATAGGTGAGGAACATCCACATATTTGGAGTACTGCATTTATATTAACACTAAGCCTTTTATTCAGTTATCTTATTTATGCAAACGATAAGGAGAAGAGAAGTGAAGCAATTCAAAATAATGAAGAAATATAAAAGAATAATTGCTGTTTTTGCAATTGTTCTCCTAGTTGCAGTAATTGAACTGGGATTCAATTATTCGGCATTGAAATGGCGATACGGTGAACTGGATTTAAGGGATAGTATTCAAGTTATAAAAACAGAGACAAATGAAAAATATGTTGTCGAATTTGCAAATAAAAAAGGTTTATACGTAAAACAACTTAAAATTATAGGTGATTTTAATCAGGAAGATGGTTATTGGATTGATGTAACCTGGATAAATGAATTTGGAAAGAAAGTTACATCTACAAGTACAGATGTAGTGAACGCATATTTTTCTGAATTCTATACAAATATAAATAAAAAAATTACTAATTTAAAAATAACAATGCCAAAACCGGAAGGCAGCAATTTAAAATCAGTTTGGGTTACCAATCATTTTGAGATTAATAAATATCGGGTTTCCTTTTTCTTTATTTTATTGCTGCTGTTATATTTAATCTTTTTTGAGAAAAATGTAGTTAAATGGATTGAAAGATATTTTGTAATATATTCATTGGCTTTTGGAATGCTGCTCATCGCATGTGTACAGCCCAGATACTGTTCCTGGGATGAACAGATCCATTTTAAAACGGCCTATAGCCTGGCCAGTGGTAAGAGTGTAGAGTGGACAGAAGCGGCACTGGATATTGTGAACAGAATTGTACTTTCCTGTAACACAAAGGCAGAATTTGCAGAATTGCGCAAACTGATGAATGAAAAAGGAAAAGAAATTTCCTATACAGAGAAGAAAGAAAATATAGGAATTTCTTATTCTACAATATCGTATATTCCCATGGCAGTATTCATGAAGATTGGTATGCTTTTGAAAGTACCATTTTCAGACTTATTTATGTTAGGAAAGTTGGGAAATCTCTTTTTTTATGTATTCATTATGTACGAAGCGCTTAGCAGGGCAAAAAGAAAAAAACTGTTTCTTGCTTTTATAGCAATGCTGCCAACACCATTATTTCTTGCAGCCTCTTATTCTTACGACCCGATTGTGTTTGCCTGTGTAACATTAGGCTGTGTGTTGTGGTATAATGAGATGACATCAGGAAGAAAAAGGTACCAGTTAGGAAACGTAATTGCAGCTACATTGCTTTTTTCAGTAGGATGTTTTTCAAAGGCAGTGTATGTTCCGATTATTTTAGTAATGCTTTTGCTTCCGCAGTTCCAGAAAAAGAGCAGAAAGCAGCAGTTAATTTGGTTTATTGGAATCCTGGCTGTTTGTGCATTTGTCATGATGACGTTTGTTTTACCAGCAATTACGAATACAATTTCCGGAAATATATCTTATGGTGGAGATAATCGTGGTGGGGATACCAGTTTGGTAAGGCAGTTGATGTCTATGATTAAATATCCGTTGAGCAGTATAAAATTGATGATAAATAGTATTTTCAGTTTCGACAATTTCCGTAACGTAGGAACTGCAGCTGGGGATAATTATTTTATAGGAAATCTGATGTTTTTAAATTTTGCAAGTCTTGGTATATTGCCCGAAAAATGGATGTTGATCCTGGTTCCAATGTTTGTATTGCTGCTGCTTTATGAAGAACGTAAAATGACGACAAATCAAGAATTGTGTTTGGGAAAAAGAGTATTTGTGGTTGTGATTTTAATAGCAGTTATAGTGTTGATCTGGCTCTCTATGTATTTAAGCTTTACTCCAGTTGGTCAGAATACAATTGCCGGAGTGCAGGCGAGATATTACCTTCCTCTTTTGTATTTGGGAGCGTTGGTATTGTCTGGAAAAAGAACTGTATTGCAGGCTGATTATTACAAAATGGCAAGGTTAACTCTGCTTTCAGTCAATGTTCTGCAAATTGCCATAATATATGAAATTGTATTAAAATACAGAATGTTTTAAGATATATTTTTGAGGTGAAAAAATGGTTAGTCATACATTTGCAATTTGTGCATATAAGCAAAGTCCATATTTGGAAGAATGTATTTGCTCTCTGACGACGCAGACAGTGAAAAGTAATATTATCATCGCTACATCAACACCAAATGATCACATAAAAGCACTTGCTGAAAAATATCATCTGACTTTATATATTAATCAGGGAGAGAGCGGCATTGCACAGGATTGGAATTTTGCTTACAGACAGGCAAAAACAGATTATGTTACAATTGCGCATCAGGATGATTACTATCAGCCAGAATATCTGGAAAATATTCTGAATGGGTTGAAATGTGCAAAAGATCCGATCATAGCGTTTTCTGATTATGGAGAATTAAGAAATGGACAAAAAGTAGACCGCAACCAGCTGCTCACAATTAAAAGAATTTTATTATTGCCGCTGCGGATAAAAGGACTTTGGAAGAGTGTAAGAGCCAGAAGGCTTTGCCTGAGTCTTGGAAATCCTGTTTGTTGTCCGTCTACTACCTATGTGAAAAAGAAATTTCCAGAAGAACCTTTTCAGGTAAAATATGCCAGCAATGTGGACTGGATGATGTTGGAAAGAGCAAGCAAATATAAAGGTGAGTTTTGCTATGTGACAAAAGTGAGCATGTATCACAGAATTCATGAAGAATCAACAACGTCAGAAATCATTGGAAATAATGCAAGAGGGCAGGAAGATTATGAAATGTTTTGCAGGTTTTGGCCAAAAGGGATTGCAAAAATAATTGCCCGGGTTTATGGTACCAGTGAGAAATCAAATAATATATAACGAAGGATACATACATGAAAGTTTTAGTTGTTATTCCTGCATATAATGAGGAATTAAATATTAAAAAAGTAGTTTCAAATTTGAGGGATCAATATCCTCAGTATGATTATGTTGTTGTAAACGATGGTTCAGCTGATAATACTTCCAGGATTTGCCACGAAGAAAAGTTTAATATTATTGATCTGCCGGTGAATCTGGGTCTTGCAGGCGCTTTTCAGACCGGTTTAAAATATGCAGATTTAAAAAATTATGACTGCGCGATCCAGTTTGATGCAGATGGACAGCATAGACCAGAGTATATTGCAGAGTTGGTAAAGGGGATTGAGGAAGGATACGATATTGTCATCGGATCACGTTTTGTAACACAAAAGAAACCATTGAGTATGAGAATGGTTGGAAGCCGCATGATCGGATGGGCGATCAAAGTATCTACAGGAAAACGGGTGGCAGATCCAACATCCGGCATGAGAATGTACAGCAAAAAAATGATTCATGAATTTGCGCGCAATATTAACTATGGACCGGAACCGGATACCATTTCTTTTCTGGTTAAGCAGGGCGCTGCAATAAAAGAAGTACAGGTAGAAATTGATGACCGAACAGCTGGGGAAAGCTATTTAAACTGGACAAAATCCATGATGTATATGCTGAGAATGATGATCTCTATTCTGTTCATTCAGAATTTTAGAAAACGAAGCAAAACAGATTAAAAGTCGGAAGAAGGTAAAAATATGTCAATCGCATTAAGAGTTTTATTAATTATTGTTTCTGTGATGAATACATTGAACATTTTAAGAAGAATTCGCAAATCAAAACTGCAGATAGACTACTCTATTTTTTGGCTTGTTTTCTCTATGATATTGATCGTGATCGCAGTTTTTCCACAGATTGTGATTAAGCTGGCACAGATAATTGGATTCCAGTCACCTGCAAATATGGTCTTTTTACTTGTAATATTTGCCCTGATGTTTAAGTCATTTCAATCAACCCTGGAAATTTCTCAATTGCAATATAAAATCGAAGAGTTGACTCAGAAGATTGCACTTGAAGAGCACAAGGAATAGAGCTGAGGTTTTTTATGGAAAAGGTTTCAATAATAGTTCCAATATATAATGTGGAAAAGTATATTAGAAGATGCCTGGAGAGTATTGTGAAGCAGGACTATGGCAGCTTTGAGATCATTTGTGTAGATGACTGCGGACAGGATAAAAGCATGGAAATCGTTACAGAATTTCAGAAAAAATATCCTGATAAGCTTGTGATAGTACATAATTCTGTGAATAAAGGACTGGGAGCTGCGCGGGATGCTGGAATGAAAGCGGCTTCAGGAGAATACATTGGATTTATTGACAGTGATGATTATATCAAACCAGATTTTATATCCAGATATATAGAGGCATTTAGAAGCTCGCTGAGCGATGTTGTAGCTGGCGGCTATATTAGGGATGAAAATGGAAAGTATACGGAACTACCATCAGATGTTGAGGATGCAGAAGCAATCTGGGTAAATGTAAGCGCCTGCCTGAAGATGTACAGACGGAGCTTTCTCGAAAAGCATCATCTTAATTTTAATGGCGTCAGAAGATATGAGGATGAAGGCTTTATGTACAGAATCCTTATGAAAAATCCTAAAGTCAAAGTTATTCCATATTCTGGATACTACTATTGGCTGAATACAGAATCCATTACGAGAAGTAAGAATAATGACCGGGCAGGAATTTTTCTGGAGTATGCTTCTAATGTAGAAGAGATGTCCAGGGAACTGCTTCGGGAGAGTACAATGGACAATCATGAGATACTTTGTTATTGTCTGGCTTCTGGTCTGATTGCCAACCTTTTGTATAATGGAAGAGGCTGTGGAATCCATAAGATGAAGGAATTGTATGAAGTTTACAATAAAGTTATGTTGGAAATTTCAGATCGTATCTGCATAAATAAATATATTAAATTAAAGTACCTTAAATCAGAACCAGTTTTAAAACGATATGCAGCATGGCTGGTGCTGAGATTTCGAAAGATAAAAGCAGATAAACTGCTGTTTCTTATTGATAGTCTGCTATAAACTGCTGGAGGCATAATGGGAAGACACGCATATTTGATTATGGCTCATAATCAGTTTGATCTATTATGTAAACTGATTCGGGAACTGGATTATGAACTAAATGATATTTATATTCATATAGATAAAAAAGCAGGTGAAATTGATGAAGAGAAATTTAGAACCTGTGTAAAAAAATCAAAATTATTTTTCACGGATCGAATTTCTGTTACCTGGGGCGGTGAAAGTCAGATTGAGTGTGAAATGCTCTTGTTTAGAATGGCTGCATCTAGAAAATATCAATATTATCATATATTGTCAGGGGTGGATTTCCCAATTAAAACGCAGAAGGAAATTCATGAATTTTTTGATGCAAATGATGGAAAAGAGTTTATTGAATATTGGAACCGAAATCAGAATGAATATTTATATCGGATAAAATACTATTATTTTCTTCAGGAGAAAATTGGTACTTATACATATGATGCCAAAACATTAATGTTGAGAATTAAGAGTAAATTGTCGCTTTTTAAACAAAGATTGATGGGAGTTGACCGTCTAAAAGGTATAAAAAGTGAGATAAAGATTGGTCCCAATTGGGTGAGCATAACAGATCAAATGGTTAGATACTTGCTGGAGAAAGAACCTGTTATTGATAAAATGTTTAAACAGGGTATCGCAGCAGACGAACTGTTTGTTCAGACATTTTGCTGGAATTCTGAATTTAAAGCTAATATTTACCAAGGAGGACCAAGCAGATTAATTGATTGGACCAGAGGAAAACCATATGTGTGGGCTGAAGAAGATTTTGACGAAATTAAAAATTCAAAATGTCTATTTGTGCGGAAAATTTCTAACAAAAATCATTTAGCAGATATGATCAGTGAACAGTTATTGAGGTAAAAATGAGCAAAGAAAAAATAGATTTTGTAATGATCTGGGTAGATGGAAATGATGAGGAGTGGAAGAAAGAAAAAAGAAAGTATACTCCTTCTGCAAATTCAGATAATGAGGATAACAGGTATCGGGAATGGGATAATTTGAGATATTGGTTCCGGGGCGTAGAGAAATTTGCTCCCTGGGTTCATAAAATCCACTTTGTGACATGTGGGCATTTACCAGAATGGTTAAATGTAAATCATCCCAAGTTAAATATTGTTTCCCATAAGGACTATATGAAAGAAGAATATCTTCCAACATTTAGTTCACATCCTATCGAATTAAATCTTCATCGCATTGAGGGCTTAAGCGAAAAGTTTGTTTATTTCAATGACGATACATTTATTACAAAACCAATGACAGAGGAAGATTTTTTTCGAAATGGTCTGCCCTGTTCAGCATGTGGTTTTGAAGTGATCAATATAAAATATGATCCTGTATATTATGATGTGATGGTTAATAATATGCGAATGATCAATAAGAATTTTGACTCGGCTCAATTCATTAAAAAAAATTTTTCAAAGATTTTTAACCTGCGTTATGATCTGAAGCATATTAAAAGCCTTTTGCTTCTCCCTTGGAGTATGGGCTTTATACCGGGGTTTATTAATCCGCATTTGCCAAATGCATATTTGAAATCTACTTTTGAAGAAGTTTGGGATAAAGAGTATGAATTGTTAGATGAAACCTCGAAGCATAAATTTCGTTGTTCACAGGATGTAAATCAGTATATTTTCAGATACTGGCAATATATGACGGGAAAATTCAGCCCGATCAATATGAAGAAACAAGGCGAATTTTATTATATTGGACAGCAATTTGAAGAATGTTGCAATGCATTAAGAAATCAAAAACATAAAATGATGTGCATTAATGATGACCTGACTCAAATTTCATTAGATGAATTTGAAAAATATAAGAATGGCTTGAATTCTGCATTTGAGGTCATATTAGGAGAAAAATCTCAGTTTGAAATCTGATAGATGAGAGGGGGACCTATATGGAGGCAAAACTTAATGCCTGCAAAGTAGGATTTATTATTCTTCACTATAATGATATAGAAACGACGAAAAAATGTATCGACTCAATTCAGTGTCTTGAACAGATTCAGGATTCCAAAATACTGATTGTAGATAATCATTCACCAAATAATTCTGGGGCTGAGCTGAAAAAGCAATATGCCGGAATTGAGAATATAGAAATTTTGCTATTAGAAGATAATTATGGATATTCCAGAGCGAATAATATTGGGTATGCATATTTAAAAAAATCAGAAAATTTCGATTATATTGTTGTTGCTAACAATGATATTATTTTTGAACAAAGAAATCTGATTTCCATACTTGAAGAGAAATATAGGGAAGCAGGGTTTTATGTAGCTGGTCCGAATGTATATGCGATCTACAAAAAGCAGCATCAAAATCCACTGGCACTGCGTCCTAGATCATTAGAAGAAACTGAAGCGTGGATTGAAGAGAATCGCAGATGCCTGAAAAATATGAAACGGGAATATTTGCTTCACTGTATCTGGCAGAAGGTAAATCGTACAAAAATATACAGCATATATAGAAAAAGAATGGACAGTAAAATACAGAAAACCGAAGACGATAAATGGAAACATAGTATGGAAAATATTGTTTTATCCGGATCCTGTCTGTTTTTCTCAGAGAGATTTATTAAGAATAATGAAAAGCTATTTGAGCCAGAAACATATTTCTATCATGAAGAAGATATTCTTACAACAAAATGCCTGAAAAATGGCTGGAAAACATTATATATTCCAGATATAGCTGTGCAGCATCTGGAGGGAGCGTCTACAAACACGAAGAATTATGATCAGAAGATGAAGTTCCGATATACTAATTTCATTAAAGCAGCAGAGATATATGCTGAATATTTGAAACATGTTAATTCGCATTAATACTGAAGCAATAGAGATGAGAGTAGACATGGAAAAAAAATCAATTAAAAAAAATGCAACGTTAAATATAATAAAAACAGTTTTTTCACTGGTATTTCCACTTATTACATATCCTTATGCGCTGAGAGTCCTGCAAATTGAAAAGATTGGAAAATTTGAGTTTTCGGCTTCAATAGTCAGCTATTTTTCTTTAATTGCGGCATTGGGAATTTCGGCGTATGCGGTCAGGGAAGGTTCTAAATACCGTAATGACCGGAAAAAGTGTTCTGAATTTGCCAGTGAAATTTTTTCGATTAATTTTTATTCCACCATTTTGGCATATATATTATTAATACTATGTCTTATTTTTGTTGGAAAATTCAGACCATATATTCCCGTTATTTTAATATTAAGTTCAGAAATTTTACTGGCAACTTTGGGGGTAAATTGGATTTATACTATATTCGAAGATTTTTCGTACATCACGAAAATTACGCTGATACTGCAAGTTATAGCTGTAATACTTTTATTTGTTTTTGTTCACAACAGTAATGATTTATATGTATATTCTGTTATAACTGTTATCTCCAGCAGCGGTGCCAGTATTTTTATGTTCTTGCGGTCTCACAAATATGTGGATCTTCATTTGGTTGCCAGACCAGATACTAAACATTTGAAACCTATATTAATTGTGTTTTCCATAACAATTGCGACCACAATATATATAAGCTCTGATACTACTATTTTGGGGTGGATTGCTGGTGACTATAGTGTTGGACTTTACAGCACTTCTGTTAAAATATATAAGATCGTGAAGCAGGTTTTAAGTGCTGCTGTCGCAGTAGTGATACCAAGATTTGCGTTTTATATTGGAACAAAGGATGATAAGGGCCTTGAAAAATTAGGAAATGACTTAATGAATTATATGATATTGGGCTGTGTTCCCTGTATGGTGGGGCTGTTTTTTCTGGCAAAGCCGATTGTGGAAGTCTTTGCTGGTACATCATACAGTGAGGCACATATCTCACTATCCCTCCTTAGCATTGCGCTGATCTTTGCTGTGTTTGCAAATATCTTTTGCAACGGGGTGCTTATTTCATTTAAAAAAGAAAAAATAGTAATGATCGCAACCATCATAAGTGCTGTAGGAAACATTGTCCTGAATTTTATCTTAATTCCTTATTTTAAGGAAAATGCGGCGGCATTTACCACTGTTCTGGCAGAAGCCTGCATTTGTTTTATCTCTTTTGCATATGCAAGAAGGTGTTTTAAAATCAGATGTAATATTAAGAATGTTTATCTGACTGTATTAGGTTCTGTTGTAATTGGCATTATTTGTGGCATTGTGAAAAGGTATTGTATGAATAATATTTTACAGTTAGTGCTGTGTGTTACAATTTCGGTGCTCTTTTATGCAGCAGTTCAAATTGTCTTTAAAAATCCTATTGTTTTTGAAATTTTACGGAGTTTACAGGAAAAAAGCAGGAAAGATTTTTAGAATGACAATTCTCTTGCCCGTTGTTTGTCCATGTAGTACAATAATAACTACATGAACTGGCAACGGGATTTTTTATTTGAACTCATATCATATAAATCATGGTGATATGCTTAGCTTTAACTTTAAGACGAAGGAAAAAATAATATGAAAAAAATACCAATTTTATACATCGTAATCCCCTGCGTCTGCTTTATGGGCGGAATCCAGTTGCTGTGTCTTGGCGTAATTGGAGAATATGTAGGGAAAATTTACCCGGAGACGAAGCACCGTCCAAGATATATAATCAGTGAACGTACCTGGGAAAAGAAGCAAAGATGCTGACTGATTTGGAAAGGATTATATCAGAATGGATAAAATAGCAGTATTAATACCATGCTACAATGAAAGCAAAACAATCGAAAAAGTTGTAAAAGATTTCAAAAAGGTGCTGCCAGAAGCGGTGATTTACGTTTATGATAACAATTCTACAGATCATACCGATGAGATTGCGCGCGCAGCTGGGGCTGTGGTTCGGTACGAATACCAGCAGGGAAAGGGCAATGTGATCCGCCGCATGTTCCGTGAGATTGATGCCCAGTGCTATATTATGGCAGATGGGGATGACACTTACCCGGCTGAGTTTGCACCAGCAATGGTAGAGAAGGTTTTGAATAAGAAAGTAGATATGGTGGTGGGAGATCGTTTATCTTCCACTTATTTTACAGAGAACAAAAGACCGTTTCATAATTTCGGAAACAGCCTGGTGCGGAAATGTATTAATGTTATGTTTAAAACCCAGATCAACGATATTATGACCGGATACAGAGCATTCAGCTATCAGTTTGTAAAATCCTTCCCGGTTTTGTCAAAAGGATTTGAAATTGAAACAGAAATGAGTATCCATGCAGTGGATAAAAACATGTACATTGAGAATGAAGTGATCGAATACAGAGATCGTCCGGATGGAAGTGAGTCTAAGCTGAACACGTACTCAGATGGCTTTAAAGTACTGAAAACCATTGCAAGACTGTACCGAAATTATAAGCCAATGGCCTTCTTTGGAATTTTGGCGGGCATTTTGCTGATACTTGGGCTAGGCTTCTTTTTCCCGGTTTTTGTAACATATCTTGAGACTGGACGGGTAGGAAAGATCCCGACTCTGATCGTAAGCGGATTCGCAGTACTTGGCGCAATCCAGGCCTTCTTTTCAGGCATGATTCTTCAAACTTTGGTACAGAAGAACCGTCAGGATTTCGAAATGGAACTTCAGAGAATCCAGGAACAGTATAATCATCTTAAGGATGTGGAAAAATGACTTTTACCAAACAATTTATCATAATGGACCAGCCCTTGGATGTGCAGGATTTTCAGCATGTAACATTAAGCTGTGGAAAAATCTTGTCTTATCATAAAAATCTGCATATTCAAATAGTACAGAACGAATCTGGAGCTTCTGAAATCTGTCTTTTGGGCTGGGCTTTTCAGGCAGAAGAGGGAAGAAATGATCCATTAGAACAGATCCGGGAAATAAAAGACCGGGCAGAACTGGAGCGGCAGCTGGAAACCTGGTCCGGGACCTGGCTGCTGATCTATGATAAATATATTTATCTGGATGCCTGCGGGTTATTAGGATGCTTTTATACAGACAGCGGGATCGTTTCCAGCAGCTTAAGCTGTATAAATGAGGCTATGCATAGAAAGAGCAGAAATCCCCGTCTGAGACATAATTTTGGACTGGATTATTATCCAGGATCAGGAACTGTTTATCCGGATACCTATCGCCTGATGCCTTCCCAGACCTATGATCTGATCGATCGAAAGTATGAAAGCCGAAGTTTATATCTTGGAAACAAAAACTATGAAACAGATGAGCAGCGGCTGGATTCAGTGATCCATTATTTTGAAACTATTTTGCACAATTTAGTGCGGACTTATAATGGCAGGATCATGCTGCCCCTTACAGGTGGGTATGATTCCCGGACGATGATGGCACTTCTGGAATATAGCGGAATTGATTATTCTGCATTTACCCTGGAGCATGAAAATATTTCGGAGTTAGACCGTGAAGCGCCTCCTGAGCTGGCGAAAATAATGAACCGGGGATATGAGTACCGGAAGAGAGCGGGAAAGAAAAGCAAAGAAAGACTGCTGGATTTCGATCGCCATTGTGATGGTATGGCAGCAGATGAAGACCGGAATTTTTATGCATATGACCAGTATCCTCATGATGATAAAATGACGGCGATCCTTCGATGCGGTGTGTGGGAGTGCAATTATTACACCATTTATAATTGGGTAGAAAAAGCAGATCTTAATTTAAAAAAGTATGCGAAAAAATATGTAAATATCCGTTGGCGAAAAGATATGCAGGATTCTCTTCAGCGTTATTTTGATTATGTGAAAACGGATGAGCAGCCGCTAAAATGGCCTGTACGGTTTTACAGAGAGCAGCGTATGGGCTGCTGGCTTTCTAGTATAGAGCAGACATTAACGCTGATCCCCAACATGGATTCCTTTCAGCTTTGTAATTGCAGCTGTATTCTGGAAATCCTGGGCGGAGTAGATCTGGAACTGTTAAAGGGAAAGAAATATCAGGTGAGGATTATTGAAAAAATATGTCCGCAGCTTCTTCAGGTTACCCTGCAGAATAAAGAAAATAAGTTCCTAAAAAAGAGGCTGTTTAAGAGTATCAAAAAAAATTTTCAGTATATAAAAAATTGCTGGTGTTGCCTGGACGGAAATGGAAGATGGAAAGAACCTTTGAAATTTGTTAAGAAAAAGCTATGGAGAAAAAAATAAATTGGGAAAAATGATTAGCAATAATATAAATGCAAAAACAGATAGAAGAAAGCAGGTAATTCATCTGGCTGTCGAAATCCTGGTTGCAGTTGCGGTTGCGTTATTGCTGGAGCTTGCTTTTAATTATCATGCACTTACAGAAGGATATAGTTCCATTACAATCATGGATATTGCACCTTCTACAGAGGAGAAGGCAATTTATCAAAGCGAGTTTGCAGAACCAATTTATATGAAAAAGCTGATATTGCATGGAACCGCAAAAAAGAAAAGTGCATATAATATCAGTTTGGTAATAATAAATGATTTTGGTGCAGAGGAAGTTCTGGAAATAAAGGACTATATGTTTAAAGAGTTGAAATCTGCATTTACAAATATTAATAAAAAAGTTAAGCAAATTCAGATAACTCTTACAGATCCATCTGAGATCCAATTTACTGGCATTTCCTGTTCAAATGAATTTTCTTTAAATAAATACCGCATTTTCTTTAATGTTTTAGTGGTATTTTTAATACTATTGATATTATTTGAGAAGAAATTGATCGTAGAAAAAACCTGGGTGTTTTATATGATCGCAGCGCTGGGATTTGGCAGTCTGATTTCTGTAATGGCTGGGCCATATGCGGTTACGTGGGACGAGGAAGCACATTATTCTGTCGTCCATAATGCCAGTTTTTCCTCTCAGGTTAGTGCTAATTCAGCTGTTAAAAAAAGCTTTTCACGTAAGGGCTGGTATGCTGTAAATACAGCAGAGGAAAGTTATCTGATTAAAAGATATCTGAATAAAAAAGCGGAAAGCGGTGACTATGTATATAATTCCACAGGATCATTGAAAAATTATATTTCCTATTTCCCAATGATCTTAGCATATCATTTTGGAGAAAAAATTGGTCTTTCCTATGCGAATGCTTATATTCTGGGAAGACTTGGAAATCTTGTTTTTTGTGTCCTGTTGAATATTTTAGCAATTATATTGGCACGGCGAAAAAAAGTTTTGATTGCAGTAATTGGCATGATGCCAACTGTCATATTTCAAAGCAGTATGTATACTTATGATGGGATCTGTTTTTCCTTTATCACATTAGGAACAGTGCTTTGTGTAAACGAAATAGAAAAGGAAAATCTTTTGAATATTCTTTTTTCGGCAGTGCTTTTTGGATGCGGCTGTATTATCAAACCCGTATATTTTCCCGTATTTTTGTTATTGCTTCCTGTAATCTGGAGAAGAATAAATGTGTGTCTAAATACAAAAATGAAAAAGCGCATAGGAACAGGTATTTTATGTTTTCTATGTCTTGTGATGGTCGGAATACTGGTAATGAAATTCCAGCCATTGGTAAGGAATATGATAGAAGGAAATCTGTCTTATGGCGGTGATACACGTGGTGGGAATACTGGTATGGCTGGACAGATTCTGAGCATGATCCATCATCCTATAGCTGCTTTAAAAATGTTTATTCGGGACATTTGCGCTTTAGATAATTTCCGGAATTTTGGAGATGGAGCAGAAAATACAATCTTGATCTGTAACCAGATGTTTTTAAATCTGTATGTACTTGGAACGCTAAAGGAAGTATGGGCATTGATCCTTTTGCCGCTTTTATTGCTTATCTTTTTGGTGAAACCACAAGGGGAACCGGAGTCCTTCCAGAACATTAAAATCTTTAGAAAAACATGTATAGCAGGTGTGGTTTTATCAGTTATTCTTATCTGGCTTGCTATGTATCTGGCGTTTACACCTATTGGCGCGGGCAGTATAAAGGGCGTTCAGACAAGGTATTATCTGCCCTTGGTTTTGCCATTTGCATATGCAGTATGGAACAATAAGATAAATGTCAGAATTTCAAAATTACGATATTATCAGATCGCTTTGGGAAGTGGACTTCTTTTATGCAGCGCATGTATTTATCAATATATAATTTTCGGAAAAGCACTATAAAAAGGGGTACTGCTAAATGAAAAAAATAAGTTACTTTGTTTCAATTGTATTTGCTGTTCTGGTGCTTGTTTTGGGATGCCCTGCATTGGTAATTGCGCAGGATATAACAGAAGACTCTGGCACTGTTACCTCCGGAGCCCTTGCATCCGCGGCCGGCGACACTGGCATCCGCCTGTTTTCCCTGGAAACCTACACGGACAGCTATGGCGCGCAGCTGGATGGGGATGCCAGGCAGCTTTATAATTTAATGGTCCAGAATTATGTGACAGAGTATAGCCAGCATTTGGATAATCTGACTATTTCTTTTGAACTTCCGGAAAGCATTTCCTTTGAGGCGGTAGTAGAAGATGGAGCTTTTCAGAAAACAGGGGAAGAGTACGAATCAGCGAAAAGCAAAGTAAGCGGTGCAATACAGGCGGCTTCGGACGCTTTTTCCTATGATTATCCACAGGCATTCTGGTTCAGAGGCGGAAGCTATGGATACCGAATCAGCTGTACTTCGGACGACACCTCTTCCACGGGATATCGGGCCACTTTTTACGGATATAGCTTTAACCCGGAGTCGCGGGAGATTGCTGAGGGAGCCCATTGGAAAATGAACGATTTTATGGCGTCTGTGCAGAAGACGGTCCAGGAATTAAATGCGCGTACTGCAGGGATGACCAGACAGCAGAAAGTGAAGGCCGTTCATGACTATATCTGCCAGAAAGTGTCGTACAGAAATAACAGTACTATGTGGGTTCACACCGCAGCCTCTCTTTTTCTGGACGAAGATCCTGCGTTTGTCTGCGAAGGCTATGCCAAGTCTATGAAGATTCTCTGCGATTATATGGGACTCAATTGTGCCTGCGTCAGCGGAACTGCAAAGGGAACTGCATATGGGACACCTGGTGCGCATATGTGGAATTACATCCAGATGGAGGACGGCAAGTGGTATTTAGTGGATGCCACCTGGGATGACATTGGCACGGAGGCGTCTACACGGTACCTGCTTGTAGGAAGGCAGTCTATGGGACAATCTATCCTCATTGGGGAAGAAAGGGTGGAATATAGAAGCTTTTCCACATCATCAAGCGGAGGAAGTTCCCCGATATTTATTTTGCCGGAACTGGCGGAAAGAGGGTATGGGGAAAAAGAGGAAGAGATGACACCAACGCCTACTGTGATGCCGATTCTAACCAATACACCGGTGCCGACTGCGACGCCGGTGCCGACTGCGACGCCAAAGCCGACTGCGACGCCAGCGCCGACTGCGACGCCAAAGCCAACTGCGACGCCAGCGCCGACTGCGACGCCAAAGCCGACTGCGACGCCAAAGCCAACTGCAGTGCCGAAACCAACGGCAACTCCAGTGCCAGTCAAGACACCGGCGCCCACTGCTGCTCCTGTTTCTCTTACGTTGCAGGTTGGACAGTCCTATAAACCCACTGGAAAAATAAAGAAGGTCAGAACCTCAAACAAGCGGATTGCGGCTGTATCTAAAAGAGGAAAAATCGTAGGAAAAAAAGCCGGAAAGACAACCGTTACGGTCACATACACCAATGGAAGCCGCACGGCTTTTTATGTAAAAGTCCAGAAGGGCATTGTAAAAACTACAGGTTTATCCTTGAATAAACGAAGCGTGGTTCTGGCCAAGAAGGGCAAAACCTTCCAGCTAAAGGTAACCATCAAGCCCGTCACCAGCCAGCAGAAGGTAACCTACAAGAGTTCCAATCCAAAGGTTGCAACCGTAAATTCCAAAGGAAAAATCGTTGCGAAAAAGAAAGGAACCACGGTCATTACAGTTAAGTCAGGAAGTAAAAAAGTGACCTGTAAGGTCCGGGTGAAGAAATAGTCTGGAGCTGAAGCCGCGCTTCCAGATATATAATGAAAAAGTGGAAATACTGTTTGAGTCAGAAAAGAATCTGATTCAGGCAGTATTTTTTTCTATTGACAAACAGAAAAAATATGATATACTTTGATAATCAAACTATTTTAAATCAAAAACAAATAAAGAAAGTACAACATACCTGGAGGTATTATGGTTGGAAAAATAAAAGGGACCGGTTCCTATAGACCGGTTCAGGTGTGGGACAATGCCAAGCTGTCCCACATGATGGAGACAAGTGATGAATGGATCCGGGGACGGACCGGAATTGGACAGCGGCACATTGCAAGCCGGGGAGAGACGGTTGCTTACATGGCAGCCAGAGCAGCTGGGGAAGCGCTGAGAGATGCAGAAGTGAGACCGGAAGAGATTGATCTGATCCTGGTATCAACAATGTCCGCCGAGAGGATCATGCCCTGTGCAGCCTGTGAAGTGCAGAAGCTGATCGGCGCAGTTAATGCTACCTGCTTTGATCTGAACAGTGCCTGTACCGGATTTCTCCTGGCTTTAAATACAGCTCAGGCATATCTTGGACAGCAGATTTACAAAAGGGCTCTGGTGATCGGGGCTGAAGTTCTTTCCCATCTGACCAACTGGCAGGACCGGAGCACCTGTGTATTGTTCGGGGATGGAGCCGGTGCTGTGGTGTTAGAAGCAGAAGAAGATGCGGTCTATGTTCAGGCCACGCATTCCATTGGAAAAGGTGGAGAAGCCCTTACCTGTACCAGCCGGAACCAGCCGGAATTTGCAGAAAAAGACGCCGATATTTCCGCTTCCTACATGCAGATGGATGGAAAAGAAGTGTTCAAATTTGCAGTTTCCAAAGTGCCGGAAGTGATCTTCGAGGTCCTGGAAAAAGCAGGAAAAACGAAAGATGAGATCCGCTTTTACATGCTTCATCAGGCAAATCAGAGAATCGTTTCTTCTGTGGCAAAGCACATGAAAGAACCTTTGGAAAAGTATCCCATGAACATAGAAAGACTGGGAAATACTTCATCTGCAAGTATTCCGCTTTTGCTGGATGAATGGAAAAAAAGAGGAAAATTGAATCCGGGAGACTGGATCGTTCTTGCGGGATTTGGAGGCGGACTTACCTATGGGGCAAGCCTGATGAGGTGGTAAAAAGCAGATTATAATTTGACTGGCTGAAATTCTGCCAGGCATAAAATTATATTTCGGCTGGAAATAATCAAGTAATTCAAGCTGAAAAAAGGCTTTGAATCATAAATAAATAGGAAAAAAACAAATTAAAAAATCGAAATAAGGAGAACAAAAAATGTTAGAAAAAATCAAAGAAATCGCAGCAGATTCATTAGGAGCAGATGTAAACACCATGACAGCAGAAACCTCTTTTAAAGAAGATTTGGGAGCAGATTCCCTGGACCTTTTTGAGATGGTAATGGCACTGGAAGAGGAATTCGAGGTAGAGATTCCCACAGAGGATCTTGAAAATATTAAGACTATCGGTGATGTAGAAAACTATCTTCAGAACCGTCAGTAATTACATTTGTGGATATACAGAATGGAGAATTTCATGAAAACAGAAGTGACAGAATTACTTGGAATTGAATACCCGATCATCCAGGGAGGAATGGCATGGGTGGCAGAATATCACCTTGCAGCAGCTGTTTCCGCTGCCGGTGGTCTGGGACTGATCGGAGCTGCAAGCGCTCCCGCAGACTGGGTACGCCAGCAGGTACGTGAGGTAAAAAAACTTACAGATAAGCCATTCGGCGTCAACATTATGCTGATGAGCCCATATGCAGATGAGATCGCACAGGTGATCGTAGAGGAAAAAGTTCCGGTGGTTACAACCGGTGCAGGAAATCCTGAAAAGTACATGAAAATGTGGAAAGAAGCAGGAGTTAAGATCATTCCGGTGATTGCTTCTGTGGCTCATGCAAAGCGAATGGAGCGCTGTGGTGCTGACGCTGTAGTGGCAGAGGGATGCGAATCCGGCGGTCATATCGGCGAAACAACCACCATGGTTCTGGTACCTCAGATCGTGGATGCCGTAAACATTCCAGTGATTGCAGCTGGCGGAATTGCAGATGGAAGAGGAATCGCAGCCGCCTTTATGCTGGGGGCAAAAGCAGTCCAGATGGGAACCCATTTTGTAGCTACCACAGAGTGCTGGGCACATCAGAATTACAAGGATATGATCCTGAAAGCAAAGGATATTGATACAAAAGTAACAGGTCGTTCCACAGGTCATCCGGTGCGTGCCCTTCGCAATCAGATGACAAAGGAATACCTGAAAAAAGAGGCAGAGGGAGTACCTTTTGAGGAACTGGAACAGATGACACTTGGCAGCCTACGCCGTGCAGTTGTGGACGGTGATGTAAAAATGGGAAGTGTGATGGCAGGCCAGAGTGCCGGTCTTGTGAAGGAACAGATGAGCTGTCACGACCTGATCCAGAAGCTTGTAAAAGAGACCGATGAGCTGTTGAAAGGAACAAAAATCTATGAGTAAAACAGCATTTCTTTTCCCTGGACAGGGAGCCCAGAAGACAGGAATGGGACAGGATTTTTATGAAAAATTCCCATCTGCCCGTGAGATTTTTGACCAGGCAAGCCAGTGGCTTTCCCTTGATATGAAAGCGCTTTGCTTTGAAAAAAATGACAGATTAAACCTTACAGAGTACACTCAGGCAGCACTGGTAACAACTTGTCTGGCTATGGAAAAAGTAGTAGAAGAATATGGCCTTTGTCCGGATGTGACAGCAGGATTAAGCCTTGGAGAGTATTGCGCCATCGCCGTTTCTGGGGGAATGAGTGTGCAGGATGCCATAACAACTGTTCGAAAAAGGGGAATTCTTATGGAGCAGGCAGTACCTGCCGGAGAGGGTTCCATGGCAGCTGTTATGGGACTGGATGCAGATAAGATCCAGGCAGTTCTTGGTGGGATGAAAGCAGAAATTGCCAACTATAACTGTCCTGGACAGATTGTGATCACTGGTCCAAAAGCTGCGGTAGAAGAGGCTTCTGTGAAGCTGAAGGAGGCAGGGGCAAGACGGGTTCTTCCTCTTACAGTAAGTGGACCGTTTCATTCATCCATGCTTCAGAATGCAGGAAAAGAACTGGAAAAAGAGCTGTCAAAAGTGGAATTTTCCAGTCTGAAAATCCCTTATGTAACCAATGTAACGGCACAGTATGTGACAGATTTCAAGGAGACAAAAGACCTTCTCGCAAAGCAGATTTCTTCCTCGGTTCGTTGGCAGCAAAGCGTGGAAAAGATGCTGGAAGATGGCGTGGATACCTTTGTGGAGATTGGTCCTGGAAAGACTTTAACTGGTTTTATGAAGAAAATTGCACCAGATGCAAAGACTTATAATATTCAGAAGGTGGAAGATCTGGAATTGCTTCCAGAGATTATGGATAACAGAGGATCTAGATAGAAAATAGATTGTTTGCTGCATATTTTTTGCAGTGGAGAAAGATAAAAAGTAAGTAGATTTATCTAAGTGACAGGAGTAAAAAGAGCATGAATGCAGAGAAAAAGATTGCAATTGTAACAGGGGCTTCTCGTGGGATTGGAAGAGCCATTGCCCTTGAACTTGCCGCAAAAGGTGCGTTCGTAATCATCAATTATAATGGCTCAAAAGAGAAAGCAGAAGCAGTAAAAGCTGAAATTATTTCCCAGGGTGGAGAGGCTGAAATCGGCCAGTGTAACGTGGCTGATTTTGATGCCTGTGCTGCTTTTATCAAAGAAACAGTAAAGACATATGGAAGAATCGACATCCTGATAAATAACGCTGGAATCACAAAAGACGGGCTTCTGATGGCAATGAATGAAGATGATTTCTGTAAGGTTGTGGACACAAATCTGAAAGGAACCTTTAACTGCATTCGTCATGTGGCAAGACAGATGCTGAAGCAGAGAAATGGCCGTATTGTGAATATGGCATCTGTAGTTGGTATTGGCGGAAACCCGGGACAAGCCAACTATGCAGCCTCAAAAGCCGGTGTGATCGGTCTTACAAAGACGGCTGCAAAGGAGCTTGCGTCAAGGGGAATTACCGTAAATGCCATTGCTCCTGGCTTTATCAGAACGGACATGACAGATGTACTTTCTGATAAGGTAAAAGAGGAAACGTTGAAAAATATCCCCATGGGAACCTTTGGCGAACCGGAGGATGTGGCGAAGGCTGTGGCATTCCTGGCATCTCCGGAAGCGAAGTATATTACAGGACAGGTTTTGTGTGTAGATGGAGGAATGTTATGAGCAAAAGACGTGTAGTAGTGACAGGACTTGGTGCAGTCACTCCTATTGGAAATAATGTGGAAACCTTCTGGAAAAATGTGAAAGTAGGCAAGGTTGGAATCGGTGAAATTACCAAATTTGACACCACTGATTTTAAGGTAAAGCTGGCTGCAGAGGTGAAGGATTTCAATCCAAAAGATTACATGGATTTCAAATCTGCAAAGCGAATGGAGCTTTTTTCCCAGTACGCAGTTGTGGCTTCTAAGGAAGCTATGGCAGATGCCGGAATCGAGATGGAAAAAGAAGATCCCTTCCGTGTGGGCGTGATCGTAGGTTCCGGAATCGGTAGTCTTCAGGCTATGGAAGCTGCAGATCAGAGGCTGATCCAGCGTGGCCCATCCAAGGTGGATCCTCTTCTTGTACCTAAAATGATTAGCAATATGGCTGCCGGAAACGTGTCCATTGCCACAGGCGCAAGAGGAAAATGTACCAATGTAGTGACAGCCTGTGCCTCAGGAACACATTGCATTGGAGACGCCTTTCGGGCTATCCAGTACGGGGATGCAGAGGTTATGATCGCAGGTGGAACAGAAGGTGCAATCACCCCGGTTGGTGTAGCAGGATTCACCAATCTTACCGCTCTTAGCACCAGCCAGGATCCATACCGCGCATCTATTCCTTTTGATAAAGAAAGAGGCGGTTTTGTGATTGGAGAAGGCGCCGGAGTAGTGGTTCTGGAGGAGCTTGAGCATGCAAAATCCCGCGGCGCAAAGATCTATGCAGAGATAGTTGGCTACGGTGCAACTGCGGATGCTTATCACATTACGTCTCCTATTGAAGACGGCAGCGGAGCTGCCAGAGCTATGACAGATGCCATGAAAGAAGCAGGGGTACAGCCGGAAGAAGTCGACTATATCAATGCACATGGAACTGGTACCCACCACAACGATCTTTTTGAAACAAGAGCCATTAAAGCAGCCCTTGGAGACGCTGCGAAAAAGGTGAAGATCAACTCCACAAAGTCGATGATTGGACACCTTTTAGGCGCTGCCGGAGGGGTAGAAGCAGTTGTCTGTGTCAAGTCAATTGAAGAAGGATTTATCCATCAGACAGTAGGCACCAGGGAGACAGAAGAGGAGCTGGATCTTGATTATTGCATTGCCGGACCAAGGGAGCAGGAAGTAAAATATGCCATGAGCAATTCCCTGGGATTTGGCGGACACAATGCAGTTCTTTTGATGAAAAAGTATGAGTAAATGCTAGAGACTGTCTGGCTTTTGAAAATATAAGATTTTGCAGCAGAAAAAGAGAGATAATCTGCTGGAAAAGGAGAAAATAGAATGGAATTTGAACAGATTTTGAAGCTTGTAGATCATGTCTCAGCTTCTCATTTGGAGTCTTTTTGCTATGAAGGTGATGGCTTAAAGCTCACTTTAAATAATAAAATTGCTCCGGTAATCGTACCTGGAATGATGCAAAACAGTGCCGTATTTGGTACTGAAACAGTCAAAAATAGTACTGTTTCCCCTACCTCGGAAACAGTTCCCAATAGTACCGTTCCATCATCTGCAAAAACAGTCCAGAACACAGCTGCTCCATCTTCTACTGAGGAACCAGAAGGAAATATTGTAAAATCCCCGCTTGTTGGAACCTTCTATGCAGCCCCGTCTGAAGACGCCCCAGCCTTTGTAAAAACAGGGGATAAAGTAAAAAAAGGACAGGTTCTGGCTATTGTAGAAGCCATGAAGCTGATGAATGAGATTGAGAGCGATTTTGACGGAGAAGTTGCAGAAATTCTGGTAGAAAACGGGCAGCCAGTGGAGTACGGACAGCCGTTATTTGTTGTTCGCTGAGAAACAAAAATAGGAGCAGATATGAATCATTTAAATATAAAACAGATCGAGGAAATCCTTCCTCACCGTCACCCATTTTTACTGGTGGATTACATCGAAGATTATGAACCGGGAGAGTTTGCAGTAGGCTACAAATGCGTCACCTTCCGTGAGGATTTTTTCAAAGGACATTTTCCCCAGGAACCGGTAATGCCAGGTGTGCTCATCGTAGAAGCATTGGCACAGACAGGAGCCGTAGCCATCCTTTCCAAGCCGGAAAACAAAGGCAAGATCGCTTATTTTGGAGGCATTGACAAGTGCCGTTTTAAAGGAAAAGTACAGCCTGGAGATAAAATGAAGCTGGAAATGCGGGTCATCAAACAGAAAGGCCCAATGGGCGTTGGCGAGGCTGTTGCGACGGTGGATGGAAAGGTTGTTGTGAAGGCAGAGCTTACATTTATGGTAGGCTAGGGTGTTTCTGAAGACTATTAAGTGTATGAAAGAAATCTTTTTTCAATATAATTTGAGGGCTTGTTCTAAGCCAGAAAATGACACTTAGAAGGGTAAAATTATGATCAGAAAGTTATTAATTGCCAACCGTGGAGAAATTGCAGTAAGGATCATCCGGGCATGCAGGGAAATGGGAATAGAAGCTGTGGCAGTCTATTCTGAAGCAGACAAGGAAAGCCTGCATACACAGCTTGCAGACGAAGCCATCTGTATTGGCCCTGGACCTTCCGCCGGAAGCTATCTGAATATGGAAAGCATTATCAGTGCGGCTATGATCTCTGGTGCAGATGCCATACATCCCGGCTTTGGTTTCTTATCCGAAAATGCCAGATTTGCCCAGATCTGTGAGCAGTGCTGCATTACTTTCGTAGGACCGCCATCCCAGGTGATCCAGAATCTTGGAAACAAGCAGATTGCCAGAAATACCATGATGGCAGCCGGAGTACCTGTCATTCCTGGAACAGAAGAGGCTATTCTGGACGCAAAAACAGGAGCTGAAAAAGCAGCTCAGATTGGCTATCCTGTCATTATAAAAGCAGCTCTTGGAGGCGGTGGAAAAGGGATGCGGACTGCGTTTTCCCCAGAGGAATTTGAACTGGCATTTCTCACTGCCCAGAAGGAATCCCAGATCGCATTTGGGGACGGAACCATGTATATCGAGCACTTTGTGGAGCATCCAAGACATATTGAATTTCAGATCCTTGCAGACAGCCAGGGAAATGTAGTACACCTTGGGGAAAGGGATTGTTCCATTCAGAGAAACCACCAGAAAATGATCGAGGAATCTCCGTCTATGGCAGTGTCAGAAGATCTGCGAAAAGAGATGGGAATTGCGGCTGTGAAGGCTGCAAAAGCAGCCCATTATGTGAACGCCGGAACCATTGAATTCCTTCTTGAAAAGACTGGAAAATTCTACTTTATGGAGATGAATACCCGTATTCAGGTGGAGCATCCGGTGACAGAATGGGTGACCGGACTGGATCTGGTAAAAGAACAGCTAAAGATTGCATCCGGGGAACCCTTAGCCTTTTCCCAGAAGGATATCCGCATTCAGGGACATGCCATTGAGTGCCGCATCAATGCGGAAAATCCATGGAAAAACTTCCGCCCGTCACCTGGAACCATTACAGATCTGCATCTTCCAGGCGGTCAGGGAATCCGTGTGGATACGGGAATCTACAGTGGTTATCAGATCCCGCCGTACTACGATTCCATGCTTGCCAAGCTGATCGTGCATGGCGATAACCGGGAGGAAGCAATTGCAAAAATGAAAAGTGCTCTTGGAGAAGTGATCATCCAGGGCGTTGATACAAATGTAGACTATCAGTTTGAAATTATGAACGATCCGGACTATCAGAAAGGCGAATTTGATATCGGTTTTCTGGAAAGCCACCAGATCGGAGGAGTGAAGGTAAATGAAGCTTAGATATGCCTTTAAACGTACAATTGCAAACAGATCTGCAAATGCAGAAAAGGAAATAAGACCGGAAGTACCAGATGGTATGCTGAAGAAATGCAACGCCTGCAAGGCGGCTGTTTTTGTAGATGAGGTGAAAAAGAATGCCTATATCTGCCCTCATTGCGGCAATTATTTCCGGGTTCATGCAAGGCGTAGAATCGAAATGTTGGCAGATGAAGGAACCTTTGAAGAGTGGGATCCGGTAATGTCTGTAAGTAATCCGCTGTCCTACAAAGGCTACGAAGAAAAGGTGAAAAAGCTTCAGGAAAAGACAGGTCTTGATGAAGCAATTGTGACTGGAAAGGCAGAGATCGGCGGAGTTCCGGTAGCTCTTGGGGTGTGTGACAGCCGTTTCCTCATGGCAAGCATGGGGGAAAATGTGGGCGAAAAGATTGCAAGAGCAGTGGAAAAAGCCACAGAAAAACGGCTTCCGGTGGTCCTGTTTGCATGCTCTGGCGGCGCCAGAATGCAGGAGGGAATTGTATCTTTAATGCAGATGGCGAAGACCTCCGCAGCATTAAAAAGACACAGTGATGCAGGGCTTCTTTACATCAGTGTTTTAACCAATCCAACTACTGGCGGAGTGACTGCAAGCTTTGCCATGCTTGGAGATATTATCCTGGCAGAGCCAAATGCGCTGATCGGTTTTGCAGGTCCAAGAGTCATTGAACAGACCATCCGGCAGATGCTTCCGAAAGGATTTCAGAGGTCTGAATTTCTGCTGGAGCATGGTTTTATCGACCAGATCGTAGAACGAAAAGACATGAAGGAAACCCTGGCAAAAATCCTGAAAATGCACTGTGGAAGCGGTCTCAATGAACGGAGAAAAAAAGCAGAAAAGAAACTGGGAAGCGTAGTTGGAACAACACAGAACGATACTGACGATAAAGAATGCAACGTAGAGAAATCCGCCTGGGACCATGTCTCCCTTGCCCGCAGCAAAGAACGTCCCACAGGAAAAGACTACCTTCCATGGCTGTTTGATTACTTCACAGAATTTCACGGCGACCGGCTTTTCGGCGACGATCCGGCACTCATAGGGGGAATTGCATACTTCGCTGGAATGCCTGTAACTGTTCTTGTGCAGGAAAAAGGAAACGGCACAAGAGAGAATATCGCCCATAATTTTGGCATGGTTTCCCCGGAAGGCTACCGCAAGTCCCTGCGCCTTATGAAACAGGCAGAAAAGTTCCACAGGCCAGTGATCTGCCTGGTGGATACTCCTGGAGCCTTTTGTGGGCTGGAAGCAGAAGAAAGAGGACAGGGAGAGGCAATCGCCCGGAACCTGTTTGAGCTTTCCGGACTAAAAGTCCCCATACTTTCCATTGTGATCGGAGAAGGAGGAAGCGGCGGAGCCCTTGCTCTTGCAGCCGGGGATGAAGTCTGGATGATGGAAAATGCGATCTACTCCATTCTTTCTCCGGAGGGGTTTGCCTCTATTTTATGGAAGGACAGCTCGAAAGCAAAGGAAGCTGCCGAAGTAATGAAGCTGACTGCGGCAGACTTGAAAGAGCTTAGGATCATTGAACAGATGATCCCGGAAAAAGAGCCTCTTACCAGAGAAAATATGGCAGATACCATGGAGCTTTTGAAGAGCCGGATCAGTATTTTCCTGGAGGATTACAGTACTTTTGATTTGGAAAAATTACTGAATAAGCGCTATAATCGTTTTAGAAATTTGTAAAATTGTAGAAAAAAATATGAAATTGTGGTATACTTACCGTAAATATTTGCTTGAACGTTTTGCAGAAATGTTGTCACATTATAGGCTGCTGGTCATGTGGTGAACAGTGGCCATTATAGGAGAGAAAAGAGTGGAGAACAGAGAAGTTATTAATGATGTACTGGTGCATCTGTTTAACGAGATCATGGAGCTGGAAGAGCAGGCAATCATTACGGAAGAATATAAGGATATCACCAACAACGATATGCATATTATTGAGGCGGTTGGTCTTGGCGGAAATAAAATGTCTGACATTGCAGCCAAGCTGAATATTACCGTAGGTTCCCTGACGACTTCCATGAACAGTCTGGTAAAGAAAGGCTATACTACAAGAGAGAGAAGCGAACAGGACCGCCGTGTGGTATTCATCCATCTTACCTTGAAGGGAAGAAAAGCATATCATCACCATGCAGAATTTCACCGGAAGATGACCGATGCAGTACTGGAGGTACTGGATGAAAAAGAGGCTCTTGTTCTTGCAAAAGCACTGGACAGTCTGGCACTTTTTTTCAGACAATATAAGGCATGACAGCAGCAGAAAGCTCAGCAGCAAATCAAAAACAAATCCTATGAAATGGATCGGGACGAGATCCGGAAAGGAAGTTTTATGAAGAAAAAAACATTGTCATGGCTTATGACCGCAGTACTTGGTGTTGGAGCATTAACAGGCAGTATTGCAAGTGCAGATATTGTATTTGCAGAGGAGCAGAGTGAGGAAACAGAAGCCGCTGGTGAAGAGGCAGAGGAAGCAGATGCAGCTGCAGATGAAACGGATTCAGATGGTTCTGTAATGAAAATCGGAGCTATGAAAGGTCCTACCGCAATGGGAATGGCGCAGCTTCTTGATGACGAAAATTACGATTTTTCCATTGTGGCATCCCCGGATGAGATCGTTCCAATGATCGTTCAGGGACAGGTGGATGTGGCAGCAGTTCCTTCCAATCTTGCCTCTGTTTTGTATCAGAAAACAGACAAAAATGTCAGTGTTCTGGCAGTTAATACCCTGGGTATTCTTTATCTGGTAGAGAACGGTGACTCCATCCAGTCTGTGGAAGATTTAAAGGGAAAAACCATCTACGCCAGCGGCAAAGGTGCCACTCCTGAGTATGCCTTAAATTCAGTCCTGGAGTCCAATGGATTAGATCCGGAGAAGGATGTCACCATCGAATATAAATCTGAACATGCAGAGGTTGTAGCGGCTCTTGCAGAAGACCAGACTGCAGTGGGTCTTCTTCCACAGCCGTTTGTAACTACTGCACTTATGAAGAATGAGAATCTTCGTGTAGCCCTTGACCTGAATGAGCTTTGGGAGTCTTCTGTAACAGATGGCAGTAAGCTGGTAACCGGTGTTGTGATTGCCAGAAATGATTACCTGAAAGAGCATGAAGCAGATGTAGATGCGTTTATGGATGCCTATAAAGCTTCTGTAGAATTTGTAAATTCAGATACAGAAGCCGCAGCTGAGATCATTGGAAACCACGATATTATTCCAGCAGAAGTTGCAGCAAAAGCCATTCCGGAATGCAGCATTGTATTCATGGAAGGTGACGAAATGCAGACCATTCTTTCTGGTTATCTGAACACCTTAAATGAGCAGAATCCGGAAACCATCGGAGGCCAGTTGCCAGATGAGGACTTCTATTACAAGCGCTGATCGCGTCAAAAAACATCGTACATTATATAAAATCCTGGCAGCTGCTGTATGGATCATGATATGGCAGCTGGCCAGTATGTGGTTGAAACAGGAGATCCTTCTGGCATCTCCTGTTTCTGTTATAAAGAGGCTGACGGAGCTGATCGTACGGACGGATTTCTGGAAATCAGTGGCATTTAGTTTTGGAAGGATCATTCTGGGATTTTCCCTGGCACTGGTTCTGGGAACTGTTCTGGCCGCACTTTCCTGTGCCTTTTTTGCAGTGGAAGTGCTGATGGAACCCTTGATCATTGTCATAAAAGCTACCCCGGTTGCCTCGTTTATTATTCTGTGCTTAATCTGGATCCCGTCCAGAAATTTATCTGTTTTTATTTCGTTTCTTATGGTTTTTCCTGTGGTATATACGAATATCCTGGAGGGCATCTGGCAGACGGATAAACAGCTTCTGGAAATGGCAGATTCCTTTGGTGCAGGCGTAGGGAAAAAGGTGCAGTTTGTGTATCTTTCCCAGGTGATGCCTTATGCAGTGACTGCCTGTAAACTGGGACTTGGTCTTTGCTGGAAGGCGGGAATCGCAGCTGAGGTGATCGGTATTCCAACTGGCTCCATCGGCGAAAAACTATACAAAGCCAAGGTCTATCTGGAAACCCCGGATCTGTTTGCATGGACCATTGTGATCATTGCGGTGAGTGTGGGGTTTGAGAAGATTTTTATGTTTGTATTGAAAAAAATTGTTGGAGAACAGCACTAGAGCCTGAAAGCCTTTTCAAAAATGCTCTAAAAAAGGAAGCATATTTGCTATGATATTTCAAGCAATATGTTTCCTTTTTTCGTGAACATGCAAGTTTAAAATTATGGTTAGTCTACTCCATTTTTTGCGCAGATATCAGCCAAACAACATCTATCGCAATATGGTTTTGTTCGTGCTGTACAGACTTCCCGTCCGTGGTTAACCAGGCGGTGGCAGAAGTCATTTCCCTCTTCTGGCGGAATGATCTTCCACAGTGCCATTTCCACTTTCTTAGGATCCTTGATACCGTCAACAAGCCCGATCCGGTTGGTAAGACGGATACAGTGTGTGTCTGTGACAATAGCTGGTTTTCCGAACACATCCCCCATGATCAGGTTTGCACTTTTACGTCCTACGCCAGGGAGGGCAAGCAGTGCATCGAAGTCACAGGGAACATTGTCGTGGTATTTTTCATGAAGGATTTTCATACAGGCGCTGATATCTCTTGCTTTACTTTTTCCCAGTCCGCAAGGCTTTACAATCGCCTCGATTTCTTCTGGAGCAGCAGCTGCAAGTGCGGCTACATCCGGATATTTTGCATACAGATCCTGGACTACTACATTGACTCTGGCATCTGTACACTGTGCCGCCAGCCGTACACTTACCAGCAGCTTCCAGGCCTCATCATAATCAAGAGTACAGTCTGCCAGCGGGTATTCTTTTTTTAACCGGTCTATTACTTCAAGAGCAAGTTCTTCTTTTGTCATCTTATAAAATCCTTTCGTAAATCCTGTGTAGTTCTGTTGTTACGCTCCACCTTTTTGAACCTTAATCTAACGTCCATTGTAATTGGAAATTCTCAATTTTGCAAGTTTACGCTGTTTTATTTTTGTGCTAATATAAGGAAAAGGAGGAAGCAACAATGAAAGTACGTATGTATAATGTAGGCTGCGGCGATTGTTTTTGCCTGAAAGACCGCAAGGGGAGTTTATTAGTAGATTTTGGTACCAGCAATAACCGCATTGACGGGCGTCCGAGAAGCGATATTTTTGACGTGATCATCTCAGATTTTACTACAATTTCCCACAAAAGCTTTCTGCTTACCAACTTTCATCTGGACCACATATCCGGTCTTCTTTACATGCTGAAAAAGTACAAAGGAAGCAATGATTTCAACACTATTTATCTTCCAGATGTATTTAGAGAGCCTTCCATGAGCCGCACACTTACCCTGCTTTTACTATCGGACCTTTTGAAAAATACCTATCTTCCCAGTCGTCAGATCAGCCTTTATGCTTTCGTAGAAGCCCTTCTGAAGCAGCCCCAGCACATTGAATTTTTGAAAAGAGGAGATGTTTTCGAAGGAAAATATCAGGCATTATGGCCAGATTGCAATGTGATTGAAGAAGAAACACAGGCGGCACTGAAACATATATTGAGTTTGAAAAAAATAGGATCTGAAGAGAAAACCGAAGCGCAGAATAGAGGCACGTACCAGGAAGCTCTGACACTATTGGAAAGTTTCGCAGAAAAGCTCCGTCAGATCGTCTGCGATACTTTGAAAACCAACGCCTTTGCCCTGGAATGTGAGTTCCGTGACCTGCGGGAAAAGCCGGAAATTGCAGAACTGATCCAGGCTTTAGAGCAGGAAAACATCCATCTCCGGCAGTTCAAAAATAAGATCAGCCTGGTCTTTCAAAGCAAAAACGACGGTGAGATGAATGTACTTTTTACCGGTGACATTCCACAAAAGTACATGAACATGATCGCTGCCAACTATGACGACACTCTTCCCCTTTACGAACATTACTGGTGTGTCAAAGTCCCCAATCACGGCATTCAGGCAGACTACTTTGACTTCACCGATTGCACCCCGGAGAACATGCTCATCTCCAACGGCATCTACTACGCAGACAACAAAAAACAGACCAAAGCTTACCGGACTTCTGCCCAATACGCCGGTCTGTTCTACATCAACGACACCCACATGTACTGCTCCAGCAGCGACTGCTGTGACGGCTACCGCAATGGCTGTACCTGCAAAGAATGTGACGTAATTTCTCCACAATACTATAAAGATATTTAAGATCCTCTTTTTATAATATATTCTAAACAGTCCGCCAGGAAGAGATATTTGGCGAAAGTCAGACGGGGAGAGGGTGTGCGTTGCAGACAGTTAGTCAAAAAAGGCGATTTCGTGAGCATAGCGACAGCCGCATGAACACTGTCTGAGCCCTTGGGCGAATTTGTTCATGCGGCTGTCAATAGGCGGCGGAGCGAAATCGTCTTTTTTGACGTTGTCTGCAATGCACACCCTCTCCCCGGTGTCCGTTTTGAATATATTTTTTTCTATTTTAGTTCAAATGCCAGATATCTTTATTATACTGTGCAATCGTCCTATCAGAGGAGAAGAATCCAGCCTCCCCAATATTCACCAGCATCTTCTTAGCCCAGTTATTGCGGTCCTCATAATCCGCAAACACCTGATCCTTTACCTTAATATAATCCTTCAGATCCAGCAAAGTCATAAACCAGTCTTTATTCAGAAGTTCATTATAGAAGTTTCTCAGATGCTCTTCCTTGCCAAGCTTCAGCATCGGCTCGCTGACAATGAAATCCACATACTTCTTAATGTCAGCATCGCTCTCATAAATCGCTCTGGAATTGTAATCCATCTTCTCATAATGCTTGATCACTTCATCACTGGACTCGCCAAAGATATAGATATTTTCTTTGCCAACCAGGTCGCTGATCTCCACATTTGCACCATCCATAGTGCCAAGAGTAACAGCACCATTGAGCATAAATTTCATATTTCCAGTACCGCTTGCCTCCTTGGAAGCCAGGGAAATCTGCTCAGAAATATCACAAGCTGGGATCAGTTTTTCAGCAGCACTGACATTGTAATTCTCTACCATAACAAGCTTCATATAAGGAGCTACATCCGGATCATTCTGGATCAAAGTTTCCAGAGTCAGAAGCAGATGAATGATATCTTTTGCAATGTAATAAGCAGGAGCTGCCTTTGCACCAAAGATGAAGGTGATCGGTCTTTCTGGTTTCTTTCCACCCTTGATCTCCAGGTATTTATAGATGATATAAAGGGCATTTAACTGCTGGCGTTTGTACTCATGAAGTCTCTTGATCTGGATGTCAAAAACACTGTTCTCATCGATCTCAATACCAGTATTTTCCAGTACAAAATCCCTGCAGATCTTCTTTGCGTTTGTCTTGATCTCAAGAAGCTGATCCAGAACTTTCTGGTCATCCTTGTAAGCCAGAAGCTTCTTCAGTTCATCAGCATCCTTCTTAAAACCATCTCCAATTAGAGAAGAAATAAACTTGGTAAGAGGCTGGTTGCAATACATTAACCAGCGGCGGAAGGTAATACCATTGGTCTTATTATTGAATTTTTCCGGATAGATCTCATAAAACTGGTGAAGCTCAGAGTTCTTCAGGATCTCTGTATGAAGGGCTGCAACACCGTTGATGGAGAAGCCATAATGAATATCCATATGAGCCATGTGAACCAGGTCATTGCTGTCAATAATAGCAAGATTCTCAGCCGGATATTTTGCTTTTACCTTCTCGTCCAGTTTGCGGATGATCGGAACCAGCTGCGGAACAATGTCCTCCAGATAGTGGATCGGCCATTTCTCAAGAGCCTCAGCAAGGATGGTATGGTTGGTATACGCGCATACATGGGAAACGATTTCAGCTGCCTCGTCAAAGGCAATTCCGCGCTCGCCAAGGAGACGGATAAACTCCGGAATGATCATACTTGGGTGTGTATCGTTGATCTGAACCACTGCATAATCAGCCAGATCATGAAGATTGCTTCCCTTAGAAACTGCTTCGTCCAGAATCAGCTGGGCTGCATTGCTTACCATGAAATACTGCTGGTAAACACGAAGCTTGCGTCCATCCTCGTCACTGTCATCCGGATACAGGAACAGTGTCAGATTGTGCAGGATGTCTTTTTTATTAAAGGTAATCCCGTCGTGAACCATGGACTCATCAGCCAGGTCAATATCAAAAAGACGAAGGCGGATGGCCTTATTTTCATAGCCGGCAACGTCAATATTGTACATGGTAGATTTCAGGGAAAAGCCTCTGAATGGAACCATATAAGTCACATCTGTAGCACTCAGCCAGGACTCCGGAGTGATCCATGGGTTCGGTACTTCGTGCTGAAGATTGTCCTCAAAAACCTGTTTGAAAAGTCCAAGATGATAGTTCAGTCCAATACCTTCGCCTGGCAGTCCAAGTGTTGCAATGGAGTCCAGAAAACATGCAGCCAGACGTCCAAGACCGCCGTTTCCAAGGGATGGTTCCGGTTCAACAGACTCAATTTCTGCTAAGGATTTGCCGTTCTTTTTCAGGAACTCTGCAACCTCATCGTAGATTCCAAGGTTGATCAGATTGTTGGAAAGAAGCTTTCCAATCAGGAATTCTGCAGAAATATAATAGATTTTTTTCTTGCCATCGTGATAGCCCTTTGCGGCTAATTGTTCCTTTGTATATGTGAGAAGTGCTTCGTATACTTCCTGGTCTGTACATGCTGCGCAGTCTTTGTGGAACATGTCCTGAATCATAGTTTCTAAAGCTTTCATGATTTTCTCCTTTCGAGAGTGTATGAATGTTGATCAAAGTCCACTGATCAGTCAAGTGTCATGGACCTTACCTATGTTTGATGCTGTTATATTAGCATATGCAACTCTGGGAAAAATACAACAAAACTGTTCTGTTATGACATTTTTTTGCGAAATTTATGAGGGGAAAGCTGATTAGCCTCCTGGAATTTTTTTATAAAATAACTGGTATTGTTAAAGCCAACATCCAGGGCAATGTCTGTTACAGAGGCATCTGTGTGCAAGAGCAGGGACTTTGCCTTTTCAAGCCTGTAGTCATTTAAATAGGCAGCAGCTGTTTTTCCAGTATACTGTTTAAAAAGCTTCATAAAATAAAATTCGCTGTAATTGGAAAGCCCGGACAGCTCTTTTACAGATAAAGGTTCCCGGTAGTGGGTGCTGATATAGTCCAGCACCTTTTTCATGGATAAAAGATTCCTGTTCTGGTCTGCTGCGATGGTAATAATGTAATTTCCTGCCAGCATTTCATAAAAAAGCCCATAGAAAAGGCCCTTTAATTTCATATAATAGAAAGGCGGTTTTTCATTATGGCACTTATGGATTTCACAGAAAAGATGGAAAATATTGTCATAGTTTTCATGGGAAGGGGTGATCAGATGAGTGAACTCTGCACGGTTTTCCATAAGCAGGGAGATCACTTTTTCCTGGCAGAGATCCCCTGCAGGACCAGCCAGAAAATTCAGGTCAAACACCACACTTCTATAATATAAAATATGTCTGGAATCGGATTTGATTCCATGGAGAACACCGCTGTTCACAATAAGAAGATCCCCTTCCTTCAGACGCAGCGTTTCCCGGTTTAACCTGGCCAGACCGCTTCCCTTGTCGATACAGATGATCTCCATTTCTTTGTGCCAGTGATTGTATAAGGAACGGAAAATCTCACAGTTATCGGTATAAGTTTCCACAGGCAGTTCAAAAGAGCCATGAGTTTCCAGCTCCTTCATGGTTTCGTCTACATTTGGTGAATTATCTGGTGTTTTATCTGCCATGGGTATCCTCCTTTTTTCCAGATCCGTGATAATGTGATGCAAACTATAGTGTGCGAAACAGTCTTTTCTAGAGCGTGATTTCTGCCTTGTATTATACGTTATGGACAGAGCTGGTGCAAGCTGTAGAAATTTCCGAAAATCCGAAGCTTCTATTGGAAAAGAAATGCTGGTAGTTTATAATAAGAGTGTAGCCGCATCTAAGATGCAGCAGAAAGGAAGACATTTTGAAAATCAATTTTAAACACGCAAGGGACGTTTTCGAAGCGTACCTGGATGGATACGACAGAGAAAATGAGAAGATAAAATTAAAGATCATCCACACATACGGAGTGGTAAAAAGCGCCCGGGAAATTGGGCACAGAATGCATTTAAATGAGGAGGACCAGCAGCTGGCTGAGTTGATCGCGCTGCTTCATGATATTGGAAGGTTCGAGCAGCTGCGTCTTTATGACAGCTTTTCCCCGGATACCATGGATCACGCAGCATTTGGTGCGCAGTTATTGTTCGAAGGGGAGAATCCTATGATCAGCAGGTTCTTGGAGGACCGGCAGTATGATGAGATCATCCACACTGCGATCGCCAGACACAGTGATTTCAAGCTGGAAGAAATCCAGGATGAGCGGACTCTTTTTCATGCAAAAATGATCCGTGATGCGGACAAACTTGACAATTGCAGAGTGAAGCTTGTGGACTCTGTAGAAGCCATGATCGGGGTGCCGCAGGAACGCGCAGGGGAGGGGAAAATATCCCCGAAGGTGTGGGAATCCTGCCTGAAAAAAGAAGCTGTTTTGTCCCAGGACCGGGTAACCTCTGTGGATTACTGGGTATCCTATGTGGCACAATATTATGACCTGAATTTTAAGGAAACATGGCAGATTATGAAGGAAGAGAATTATATTTCCAGGATCATAAAGAGACTGGATTATAAGGATAAAGACACCAGGGAGAAGATGGAAATCCTGGACAAGCAGATGAACGATCATATGGAGAAAATCCTATGCTGAACCAGAAGATTTCCTATCAGATCATCCGCAGCAGCCGCAGAACAATGAGCCTGGAGATCAAGCCGGATGGCAGGATCATCGTGCGTGCACCTCTTCGTTTGTCAGAAACCAGAATCCGGAAATTTGTGGAAGAAAAACAGGAATGGATTTTGAAAAATCTGGAGAAAATCCAGAAAAGGGACGAACAAAGAGAGCATGTTCCAAGACTGTCTGCACTGGAAAGACAGCACTTACAGAACAAAGCCTGTGTGGTAATTCCAAGACGTGTCGCTTATTTTGCAGAAAAAATAGGAGTCACTTATGGAAAAATTACCCTGCGGCAGCAGAAAACAAGGTGGGGAAGCTGTGCTGCGAATGGAAATCTGAACTTTAACTGGCTGTTGATCCTGGCACCCTCTGAGGTGCTGGATTATGTGGTGGTGCATGAGCTTTGCCACCGCAGGGAAATGAACCATTCCCAGGCATTCTGGAACGAAGTGGAAGCCATTCTTCCAGATTACCGGGAGCGGCAAAAATGGTTAAAAGACAATGGCTGGCGCTTAATGGAGGAGGGTATGTAATGAACGAGAAAAGAAAGAAATGGTTTGGATTGCTTCTTATGTGTTTGCTTTTATGCACACTTTGCGTGCCGGTATCTGCAGCTTCGAAGCTTTCAAGACTGCAGGTAAAAGGCACGAAGCTTGTGAACAGCAGTGGAAAAACAGTGCAGCTCCGCGGTGTGAGCACCCATGGCTTATCCTGGTATCCAGAGTATGTAAATCAGAGTGCATTTACTTATATTAAGAAGAACTGGAAAGTAAATGCAGTCCGCCTTGCCATGTATACTGCGGAATATAATGGGTATTGTACTGGTGATGCAGCCAATCAGCGCAAGCTGGAAAAGTACATCGACAACGGTGTAAAATATGCCACAAATGCTGGTCTGTATGTGATCATTGACTGGCATATTTTAAGTGATGGAAATCCACAGCAGCATCAGAAAGAAGCCTTAAAATTCTTCAAAAAAATGGCTAAAAAATATAAAAATAACACCAATGTGATCTATGAAATCTGCAATGAACCCAATGGTGGAACCTCCTGGAATACCATAAAAAAATATGCAGAAAAGATCATAAAAGGTATTCGCACCTATGATAAAAAAGCCGTGATCCTGGTTGGAACACCAAACTGGTCACAGGATGTAGACCAGGCTGCATTGTCCCCGGTTGCGAAAAAATACAGGAAAAATGTAATGTACACCCTGCATTTTTATGCAGCGACTCATAAGCAATGGCTGAGGGACAAAGCGCAGACAGCACTTAACAAAGGGCTTCCATTATTTGTTTCGGAATTCAGTATTTGTGATGCTTCCGGAAACGGCGGACTGGATAAAAATGAAGCGAAAAAATGGCTTACCTTCCTGGACAAAAACAAGATCAGTTATATGGCATGGAGCCTGTCAAATAAGGCTGAAAGCTCTGCACTTATTAAATCTAACTGCAGCAAGACCAGTAAATGGACATCCGGAAATCTGACTGCTGCAGGAAAGTGGATTACAAGCTGGTATAAAAAGAAGAAATAAAAAAGAAAATGTCAGGCAGAATTGAAAGCCTTGCGGTTTATAGAGCGCAAAGAAGATCAGAAGAGATAAATGCCTGAAATGGAGTAAAGAAAAGTGGAAATAATCGCAGATCTTCATATTCATTCCAGATATTCCATGGCAACAAGCAAGCTTGGAACCCCGGAATATCTGGATCTGTGGGCTAGAAAGAAGGGGATTTCTCTTGTAGGAACCGGAGATTTTACCCACCCTGCATGGCGGGAAGAATTAAAAGAAAAGCTGGTTCCGGCAGAAGCAGGATTATATCGTTTAAAGGAAGAATACGTTCTGGAAGAGGCAAAACTGCTTCCGGGACAGACTCCCAGATTTGTTATTACAGGAGAGATCAGCTCTATTTATAAGAAGAATGGTAAGTGCAGAAAGGTGCATAACGTGCTTCTTTTACCAGGGCTTGAGGCAGCAGATCAGATGGCTGGGAAGCTGGAACAGATTGGAAATGTCCACTCGGATGGAAGACCGATCCTGGGGCTTGACTGTCACGATCTTCTGGGGATTTTACTGGAAAACTGCGAAGACGGAATGCTGGTCCCGGCTCATATCTGGACGCCTCATTTTGGCCTTTTCGGTGCAGCTTCCGGCTTTGATACTATGGAAGAATGCTTCGAAGATCTTACCAAATATGTTCATGCTGTGGAGACCGGTCTTTCTTCAGATCCTCCTATGAACTGGAGATTATCTGCACTTGATGGGCTTCAGCTGATATCTAATTCCGATGCCCATTCCCCATCCAAACTGGGCAGGGAAGCCAATCTTCTGGACATGGAATTGTCTTATGAAGGCCTTTATAACGCCATTCAATATGGAAAAGGTCTTATGGGAACTTTGGAATTTTTTCCGGAAGAAGGGAAATATCATTATGATGGACACCGAAAATGCCACATTTGCCTGAGTCCGGAGGAAGCCGAAAAATATCATGGAAAATGTCCTGTATGTGGGAAGAAACTGACCATGGGAGTGGATCACAGAATCCTGGATCTGGCGGACCGGGAGACTGGTTTTGTAAAGAAAAATGCCAGACCTTTTGAAAGTATCGTGCCTCTTCCGGAAGTGATTTCTGCCTGTGTTGGCAAAGCTGTGACAACCAAAACAGTGGCCGGTGAATACGAAAAAATGCTTCAGAAGCTGGGAAATGAATTTCAGATTTTAAGGGAAATTCCCATTGAAGATATAGAGAAGGAAAGCAGTGAAAAGATTGCAGAAGGCATTGGAAAACTGCGAAGGAAAGAAGTGATCTGTAAGCCGGGATTTGATGGCGAATATGGAAAAATATGTCTGTTTACCCAGGAGTAGGAGAAAAAATGACCGAAACAAAAAAGATAAAAATTGGAATTATTTCAGATACCCATGGACTTCTGCGGCCGGAAGTGGTGGCAATACTGAAGAACTGTGATTATATTTTTCATGCAGGAGATGTAGACCGGCCGGAACTTCTGGATGCCCTCAGACCGCTGGGGGCATTATATGTTGTGCGGGGAAATAATGATGGATACTGGGCGCAGAATTTGAGAAGAAGCCTGAATTTTACTGTTGGAAATGTGAAATTTTTTATGGTTCATGATAAAAAGGATGTGGCCTGGGAACTGGGAGACACGCAGGTAGTGATCTTTGGACACAGCCATCAGTATTTTTCAAAAGAGATTGACGGACGGTTGTGGTTAAACCCTGGAAGCTGCGGCAGAAGCCGTTTCGGAGGAGATGTGACCATGGCTGTCATGACAGTGGAGAATGGAAGCTGGACGGTGGAAAAGGTTACATTTTAAATCCTTGTCATGTGGAAAAAGAGATATACCGAATAAGACTTTCAAATTATATTGTAGAAAAAACAGGGAAAACAGGCTGCAGAATTGTCGAAAGATGACATTGCAATTTTAACGAGATAAGGTATAATGGGGCAGAAGAAAAATGCCATGAAAGAAATGAGGATTTGCAGTGGAGAAAAAAGAAATTGATGTGAAATTCATTGTAGGGATTGTCATTCTTCTGGTGATCTTTGGCGTAGTTGGCGGTTCTTTCTGGAATCTGGTTGCAAAACAGGCAGAGAAAGACAAGCAGGAGGAAGCCCGTCTGGAAAAAGAAGCGATTCGGGCGATTTATGTAGAAGCCGGAGATGTACTGAAGGAAATGGTATTCGTAGATATGGACACCAAAACTGTCTTCAAGGCAGCGATTCCCAAGGAAGGAATTTATAATAGAAATGATAAATTGATTGCCGGGGACACGCTGGAAAATGGTGATATGGTCAAGATCTACGGTGATGGAAATATGACAAGATCCATTCCTGCACAATATCCAGGAGTTACGAAGATGAAGCGAAATGGAAGAGCTACTTTGGAAGAATTTCAGCCATATCTGGAAATTGCAAATGAACTTCTTTGTGGAGACAGCGAGGAGGAAGACGGAAATTGAAGTATCTAAGGCAATTTTGTATTATTTTGCTGGTTTCAGCATTAGGTGAGGGACTGCATATCCTGCTGCCCCTTCCGGTACCAGCCAGTGTTTATGGACTTGTATTGATGCTGGGAGCGCTTACAAGCGGGATTCTGAAGCTTGAACAGGTGGAGGATGCAGCGGATTTTCTGGTTGAGATCATGCCGGTTATGTTTGTCCCGGCAGGTGTGGGCTTACTGGAAGCATGGGGTGACCTGCAGCCGATCTGGATTCCTGTTGTGATCATCACAATTCTGACTACGGTTATTGTAATGGTAGTAACTGGCCGCAGTACGCAGTTTGTGATCAGAAAAGACAGGAGGAAAGATAAGAAATGATGTCCTTTATTGAGAATTCCCTGTTTTTCGGGGCAGCATTAAGCCTGGTCGGATATGAGATCGGTCTTTTGCTGAAGAAAAAATTTAAGATGGCGCTGTTTAATCCTCTTTTGATCGCAATTCTTTGCGTAATGGGAGTCCTTCAGCTGATGCAGGTGGATTATAAGACTTATAATGCCGGTGGCCGGTATATCAGTTATCTGCTTACTCCGGCTACAGTATGTCTTGCAGTGCCTCTTTACAGACAGCTTACCTTGCTTCGCAAGAACCTGAAAGCGGTTATTATCGGGATTGTTTCCGGCGTGCTGGCAAGTATGGTAAGTGTTCTTATTTTTGCAAAACTGTTCGGACTTTCCCATGCCGAGTATGTTACCCTTCTTCCGAAATCCATTACAACAGCCATTGGAATGGGCGTATCAGAGGAGCTTGGCGGACTTGTAACGATCACTGTCGCGGTTATCATCATTACCGGTGTGCTTGGAAATGTGATCGCGGAAGCGGTACTTAAATTGGCGAAGATAGAGGAGCCCATTGCCAAAGGCCTGGCTCTTGGAACTTCTGCCCATGCCATCGGTACATCCAAGGCAATGGAACTGGGACCTGTAGAGGGTGCAATGAGCAGTCTTGCAATAGCAGTTGCCGGTCTTCTGACCGTTATCACAGCTTCTGTGTTTGCAGGATTTATGTAAAACAGAATCTGCCTGAAAGCCAATATATTGTAATGAATACCGTCTGAAAATGCCTGGAAAGGTGTTTGCAGGGCGGTATTTTTATGAATGAAAAAACGAACAAATATTCGGAAAAAGTAAACTCGTTCCGTTTTATAGGACTAATAATGTGGTAGACTAATCTCATAAAAGAAAACATGTTCGGAAAATATGTTCGGTATTTGAAGAACAGATGATGGTGATGTTTGGGAAACGGAGGAGAGATTATGTGGAATTCAGGCAGAAATTTAAATAATAGAAAGGCAGCTCTCGCAGAAGGATACATAGAAGAAGCGCAGGAGAGCCAGGGCAGAAAGTTTTCTGGAAGTACAGCCATGGTACTGGGACTTTTTATTACATTGGAGATCATGATCGGGGGAGCTATGATCTTTAATTATGATTTTCATGGTGGGGATATTGTTGCCCTGATATTTGCTTTTGTGGTATTATATTCTGGAGTCGTAGCAGTATTGACAGATAAATAGGAGTAAGGACATGCCGAAATCTTTCCAGCAGAAACTGAAAATTTTATATCTTATGCGCGTCTTTTCTGAGAAAACAGATGAGGCACATCCCATGAGTGTGAAAGATCTGATTTCCTATCTGGAGAGTCTTGGAATCCATGCAGAGCGAAAGACCATATATGACGATATAGAGACTTTGCGCGTATTTGGAATGGACATTGTGAACCGCAGGGAGAGACCGGCTGGCTTTTATCTGGCGAGCCGTGAGTTTGAGACTGCAGAGCTGAAATTGCTTGTGGATGCTGTTCAGTCCTCCAGATTTCTGACCAACGGAAAATCACGTCAGCTGATCCAGAAGCTGGAACATCTTACCAGTATTTATCAGGCCAGGGATCTGCAGCGGCAGGTGATCGTACAGAACCAGGTGAAGAATACCAATGAGAGCATCTACTACAATGTGGATGAGATCCATAGAGCAATTTCACAGAACCGGCAGATCAGTTTCCAGTATACAGAATGGACCGTATCCAAGGAACGGCATTTGAAGAAGAACGGAGAACGATACCAGATCAGTCCCTGGCAGATGATATGGCAGGATGGAAATTATTATCTGGTAGGAGTTGATGAGAAGAGCGGCATTGTGAAGCATTATCGTGTAGATAAAATGCTGAAGATCGTCACTGAGAAGGAACTTAGGAACGGTGCTGAACTCTTTGAGAAGTTTGACAGTGCAAAGTTCGCTTCCGGTACCTTTGGAATGTTTGGAGGCAGGGAAGAGAATATCAGTCTGGAATTTGAGAACCATCTTGTGGGAGTAATGATAGACCGCTTTGGACAGGACATCATGATCATGGCGAAAGATAATGAGCACTCTGTGACCAGAGTACAGGTGAGTGTGAGTTCCCAGTTTTATGGTTGGCTCGCAGCTCTTGGAAATGGTGTGAAGGTGCTCTCACCGGAGAATGTACGGAAAGAATACCGGGACTTTTTAAAGAAAGCCCTGGAGAATTATGAAGGATGAGAGCATGACAGTGAAATCCAGACTTTTGGAGTTGTTGGAGCAGCATAAAGGGGAAACTTTATCTGGCGAGGATATTGGCAGAGAGCTTTCCTGTACACGGGCTGCCGTGTGGAAGGCAGTGAACAGTCTCAGACAGGAGGGGTATCCCATAGAGGCTGGACCGAATAAAGGGTATATGCTTGCAAGGGAGAGCAATCTGATTTCAGCAGAGGGAATCCGGCTTTTTCTGGAGCATCCCCAGGTAGAAGTGCGGATCTTTGATGAGATCAGTTCTACCAATCTGGTGGCCAGACAGATGGCTGTGAGCGGTCAGGCAGGACATGGTTCTTTTGTAGTTGCCATGGAGCAGACTGCTGGCAGAGGGCGCAGAGGCCGGGAGTTTTATTCCCCGAAGGGCAGCGGTATTTATCTAAGTGTGATCCTGGAGCCACAGGGGACACTGGAGGGAAGTCTTTTGATCACAACTGCGGCAGCCACTGCGGTATATAAGGCCGTAAAGGAAGTGTGCGGCGTAGAACTTGGGATTAAGTGGGTAAATGATCTCTACAAAGAGAACCGCAAGGTTTGCGGAATCCTGACAGAAGCTGTAACTGATTTTGAGAGTGGAAATATTGAGTTTGCTATTGTGGGGATCGGGTTGAACCTGTACGTGGAACCTGAATTGTTCCCGGAAGAATTGCAGGAGGTGGCTGGTGGAATCTACGAGGACCAGCAGTCCGCGAAGAAGGCAGACCGGAATCGCCTGGCAGCCCAGATCGTGAATCATCTGCTTGAGGAGACCAGAGAACTGAAGCTGTCAGAAGAATATGTGGAGCATAATATTGTTCCAGGAAATGAAATTACAATTATAGATAATAAAAGCAGCCGAAGTGCCAGGGCATTATCCATCTGTCCAGATGGGAAACTGCTGGTTCAGGAGTCTGATGGGACACAGAGCAAGCTGTCTTTTGGAGAAATTTCAATAAAAATACCGCCGATGAAGAAATGATTCATCGGCGGTAACGTTATCTTAGACACTTTTGGGACATGCGCCAGCGTTAATCTGCATTGTCTGTGTTGGCATTGGAAGGAGCAGCGGCAGCAGATGGCTGAGCTGGGGTATCTGTGACTCTTGCAGCTGTGTTGTTATTGTCTGACTGCTGATAAGGGCGATATGGCTGCCAATAGTGCTCCTGTTCGTTTTTCTTATTATCTGTTTTTTCTTCCAGTGAGAAGCTTTTAATCTTTCCAGTAAGAAGATGACAGCCTGCAATAATGATCAGGATTCCAATGATGACAGATGGAATCTGGTACATGATGTCCTGTACAATAATAGCCAGCGCGTTGGGAAGAATCCAGAACAGCAGGTCACGGAATCCGTTCCAGAGGATAGCAGCACCGAAAATGATCAGAAGAATAGCAATGATTTTCGTATGCTTTTGAGCAATCTTTTCGGAACTTTGGAATACACGGTCAAGGTTCAGAATGTAATTATCTTCTACAGCATAGAATTCTTCCTCTGGCAGCTCTTTCAGATTATGCACATGAAAGAAACTATAGAACCAGACTACTGGAAGGAAAATAACCAAAGAAGAGATATTTAATCCTCCGGCGATCGCGACCAGCGCCCAGAAAAGGGTCATAATACTGATTCCCTGTTTGAAGAAGCCCATATACATTTCTCCGGCTCCAGGAATCAGAGAACAGATAAACAGGAGAAAGCCTCTTTTTTGTTTTTGCATGTTAGTTACCTCCATTTGTTATAGTATTGGAAATAGAATTAATATAGTCAACAACTTTTTGGGATCCGTCCGTGAGTCCATCTGTCAGGCCATCTGAGAAATTACGGAAGGAAGTCTGGGCCTCCCTGCGGGCCTGGGCGGACCTGGCTGTGGACTGTGGAAGCTGTGGTGTGAACCAATCCATCTGTCCAAGGCTGAATAACATGATCAGTGCCAGTACAACTCCCACCACTGTGCGAAGTCCCTGGTAGAAAATACGCATTTGATGAGTTGCATTTACGGCTGTTTTCTGAACCTGTGTATCGGCAGCTGTGGCACGTTTCATGATCGTTTCTTTCATGTAAGCAGGAGCGGGAGCCGGGGACTCTGACTGAGCATCTATTAATTGCTCCAGGCAGTAATCGCAAGTGTCCAGATGCTGGAGAAATGCGATCAGTTCATCCGTATTCATTTCTTCGTCTTGAAAATTGCTTAGGTCATTATTATTGATATGCATTTACTCGCTCCTTTCTGCTAACATTTTTTTCAACATATTTTTTGCCCGATATAACTGTGTCTGAATAGTCTTTGGATTTTTTCCTTCTTTTTGCGATATTTCCGTTACGGACATTTGCTTACAGAAATGAGCAATGGCAATTTCACGATAAGGACTTTTCAGACTGCTGCATATTCGGAATACCTGCTGTTCAGAATCAGACTGCAGGCATTGTTCCTCTGGTGAGGACTGATTTTCCTGATCTGGAACCTGGGAAAAATAAACGTCTTCCGTTGGAATAGAACGGCGCCCGGCTGCTTTCAGAAAATCAAGACATTTACGTACTGCAATCTTGCTAAGCCAGGCTTTTTCATAAAGCCCATCGAAACTGGCAAGATTTTTGTAGGCGGACAGGAACACCTCTTGGGTAAGGTCTTCTGCATCGAAAGGGTTGCCTACGGATTTCAGACAAATGGAATAGATAAGATTCTGGTATTGCTCAATTAAATATTCCAGATATTGTTCCTGTGAAATGCTATCAGCCCCCTTCCTGTCCGTTCTCTAATTATAACGCGGCTGTAGGGAAAAGTACTTCAGAAATTTATGAAAATTTTTATTTTGTAAATGAAAGGATAAAAATTGCAGGAAGGAAACAAATAGACTATAATCAAGCTTGTGAAAAAGCTTAGAAGAATATTACCGGCAAGTAAAGCGAAAGAAGGAGCATATATGTACGAGACAACGAAATTATACTATGAAGATGTTTATAAGAAAGAATTTAAGGCCAAGGTTGTGGAGTGCCGTGAGGGAAAGAAAGGCTATGAAATAATTCTTGACCAGACTGCTTTTTATCCGGAAGGCGGCGGACAGCCAAGTGATAACGGTACGTTAGGGGATGTAAATGTAAAAGAAGTGCACGAAAAAAATGGCGAACTGATCCATTATACAGATGGTCCGCTGGAAGTTGGCACAGAAGTAACTGGGAAAATCAACTGGGACAGAAGATTTGATCTTATGCAGCAGCACTCTGGGGAGCATATTGTAAGTGGCCTTGTTCATGAGGCGTTTGGATACGATAATGTAGGCTTTCATATGGGAAGCGATGTGATCACCATTGATTTCAGCGGAGTGCTGGATGAAGAACAGATGGCAGAGATCGAGGCAAAAGCAAACCAGATCATCTGGGAGAACCAGGAAGTTGAGATCTTTTATCCTACAGAGGAAGAATTAAAAGTACTGGAATACAGAAGCAAGAAGGAACTTTCTGGGTGGGTACGTATTGTGCGGTTCCCTGGAGCAGATACCTGCGCATGCTGTGGAACCCATGTGACACGTACAGGAGAAATTGGAATGGTGAAGCTGCTTTCCGTAGTAAAATTCCGCGAAGGTGTCCGTATGGAAATGCTGTCAGGAAAAAGGGTTCAGGATTATCTGAACATGGTAAATGAACAGAACCGCCAGATTTCTGTGAAGCTTTCTGCGAAAATAGATAAAACAGCTGCAGCAGTGGCAAGGCTTCAGGAAGAGAATTTTGTATTAAAGGGGAGGGTGCATGCGCTGGAGGAAGAATTTATTGCCAGTGAAGCTGCCAAATGGAAAGAAAAAGAGAACGTGCTTTTATTCCAGGAGGGAATGGAAGCTGGAAGTGTACAGAAGCTTACAGATGCAATCTTACAGGTTTGCAAGGGACGCTGTGCTGTATTCTCCAGAAATACAGACGGAAGCTATAAATACGCAATGGGAGAGAAAGACGGCGATTTACGCCAGTTTACCAAAGATATGAATGCGGCGCTTAATGGAAGAGGCGGAGGAATGCCGTTCTTTGTGCAGGGGTCTGTGCAGGCATCGGAGAAGGAAATACGTGATTTTTTTGGTAAATAACAGATTCTGCTATAAAATACCTGCCTTATCAGGAGAAAGGAAGCAATCCAGCTGAAATATGAAAGAAATATTTGGAGAATGCCATGCGCATATCATTATGGATGGAGTGAACTATAAAGAAGCAATTTCTATTCATAAAGAAAGTATAAATGATATGGTAATCCGAGCACATCTGAAGGCGTATCAGAAGCTGGGAATTACCTTTGTAAGAGATGGCGGGGACGCTTTAGGTGTATCCAGAAGGGCCAGGGATCTGGCATCAGAATATGGAATTGATTATCGGACACCGGTTTTTGCAATCCACAAAAACGGCCATTATGGAGCTATTGTGGGAAAAGGGTTCGATGATATGAAGGAATATTATGATCGGGTGAAGACTGCAAAAAAACAGGGCGCAGATTTTATTAAAATCATGACAACGGGACTTCTGGATTTTAACAATCACGGTCAGGTTACTGGGACACCTCTGGAGCAGAAAGAGGTTCTGGAAATGGTACACATTGCCCATGAAGAGGGAATGGCAGTCATGAGTCATACCAATGGTATTTACGGGGTACAGACAGCGGTGGAAGCTGGTGTGGATTCCGTGGAACATGGCAATTATATTGATGAAGAAACAATTAAAATGCTGGCGGATAGTGATACCGTGTGGGTTCCAACTCTTGTGACAATACGTAATCTCCGGGGATGTGGACGATATGAAGAGGAGACTCTTATGCCGATTATAGAGCTTGCGCAGAAGAATCTGCAGCTGGCATGGCGATATAAGGTAAAAGTGGCTCTTGGCAGTGACGCAGGTGCTTATATGGTTCCACATGGAACCGGTCTGCGAGATGAATATCAGGCTTTTAAGGATATTCTGGGAGAATCAGATCAGGTATGTTCATGGCTGAGGGATGGAGAAAAAAAGATTCAGGACACTTTCAGGCGTCCTGAATCTTAATGGAAGTATAGATATTAGATTCTTTGGATTTGGTAGGATCAAAGGTAATACGAATACCAGCACCAGCTTCCATGCTGCTGGTAGAAGTATCCTTTGCGCCTTCTGTAAAACAGGTGATAGTTGCTCCGTCACCAGTCTGAAGGGTAACGGTATTGGCGGTATGTCCGATGATCGTGCCGCTGACGGTATAGGAAAGATTGCGGGTAGCAAGGGAATCTGGATCATCTCCGGTAACAGAGGTGATCGTAACGCCTTCCAGTGAATTTCCCTGATACTGTCCCTTGTAATTGATGGTCACATAGGAGCCAGGTGCTGTTCCTCCTTTGAAGTAAGAGGGAATCTGGGAGAGGTCTACATTCAGTGAGCTCTGGGAAGTATCTGCTCCTGTGGGCTGGATAGTCAGAATATTGGAAGAGATATTCTGAATTACTGCATGCAGCTGTTGCTCTTTCCCTGATTCATCAGCAGAATCCTGTGCAGGATCTGGGGTTGGTGTTGGATCTGGAAGTGTCAGCGGATCAATATCTGAAATACTAAGTACTTTCAAGTGGCTGGCATTAAGGGAAGAACCCTGCCCATCCTGATTGGAAGCAAATTTTCCCTTAAAATGAATGTATACCCATACCCCGGCGTGGACACCGTTCTGGTAGTATTGTTCCGTTCCGGTAATGGGGTAGGTAGCTGTTTTGCCCTTTTTATTTTTGATGGTTATGGTGTTGGGAGTTAGGCTCTGGACTTCTCCGTAAGCCTTTCTTTCTTCCAGCTGATTCTTTTTATGAAAGTCATCCACTACTTTTAATGCTTTTACGGTGCTGGTATCGTCATTGGACAGCTGCCCCTCGTAAATCACGCTGATTTCGTCTCCTGTGATCATGCCATCTTCACATTCCAGAGTTGCCTCTGAAACATCAAAGACATAGGTCTGCTCCTGGCTTGCCATAGTGAGCGTAGCACCAGTGAAGTCCTGGAGGGTTCCCTTGATTTCATCCATATAAACCCGCTGTTTGGGGGTATCTGAAGTTTCCTGTGCAGTACTATTATCTGGCTGGGAAGAAGTATAACTGGCAATCAGGTCGCCAGCCGTACATCCAGACAGAGAGAGCAGCACGCAGGAACTAAGAAGTAGCTTTGCGAATTTCTTCATGATTGGTTTATATCCTCCGAATTCAGAAATGGTACAGGAAGAAAGTCAAAAACCTGCCGGTATGCATCCCATTCCTCCAGATTATCAGGCATACGATAGCCAAGTCCTGTACATTCTGTTGTGGCGTTTGTATTCAGGTAATTATCATAAAAAATATTATAAGGGTTTTGAAGAAGCGACTGTTCCCGGGAAGACGATGGCTGTTTTGATCTTATACTCATACGGATACTCCTTTTATCTGATATTTATCCCACATAAGGGGAGCTATTCTTAGAGTATGCGAAAAAGGAAAAAGTATACACAAGGTTACAGCGAACAGTACCTTCAATGTGAATATTATAACAAATACATATTGAAATTTCCATATTTTGTGCTATAATCAGCTTAAATAAATAATAGCGAAGTAGGAATTTATGCGTTAAGTGTTCATTGGCTGGGGAGTCGCCGTGAAACGAAAAGCAGCAGGACTGCTTACGATATATTTTCCGCACCCGTTGCTACATGTGAGAACATCTCATAATGTGGAGGGATTATTATTTATGGTAACTACTCTGTTATTTTAATCATTATGGAGGTGTTTTTTTTATGCGTAAAAACAAACAGACATGGAGCGTCAAGACTCTTGTATTTCTGGCGCTGCTGGTTGCAATCCAGCTTGTATTATCCCGTATCCTGGTAATTGATCTTGGTGTATACCGTATTACACTTGGAACCATTGCTACCGTATTAGCTGGTCTCTGGATGGGACCTGTGGCAGGTGGTGTGGAAGGTGCAGTTGCCGATATTATCGGATGTTTTATGAAAGGCTATGGTGTTAATCCGCTGATCACATTATCTGCTGTGACCTGGGGCGTTGTTGCCGGAGTAGCAGGTAAGCTGATGGCTGAGAAGAGCAGAAAAGTAAAAACAGCGATCATGTGTGCTGGAATTGTAATTTCTGGTGTGGTTGGTACTCTTGGATTTACGACTGCCGGACTGGTAATGATCGGAGCAAACTTCTATGCAATTATGCCGGGACGCCTTGTGCAGTTTGCAATTATGACTCCAATCTATTGTGTGCTTACAAGCCTTCTTTATTTCAGCCCGCTTACAAGTATGGTTGTTGGAAATGTAAGACCAGCGAAGCTGGAAAAGAAGACCGTGTAAAGTTACTGTTGACTGGTAATATTCCGCGAAAAGGTTACTGGTTACAGAATGAAGTGTGACGGTACAAAGAACAGTGCCATACATAGAATAAATAATGAAAATTGAATAATGTGACGTAATATAGATAAGACTGGCTAGTTCATAAATCTATAAAATACGATTCCCCAATAAAAAGACTGTGAACCATTTGTAACTTTACAAATTGGATTCACAGTCTTTTTTAGCAGAGTCTTTTTCAGACAGGCTTTAGTCCGTATGTGTCTGTACCCGGAACCAATATGTATAAACATAATGAAGTCCCAGGGATTCATAAAGATTGCGGGCAGGTGTATTCCCTTCAACCACTTGGAGATAAGCCTTGGTTGCCCCCTTCTTTTTGCCCTCCTTCAGAAGTGCAGTACAGATTTGGCGGGCATATCCCTTGTGGCGAAAATCTTCGCGGACATGAATGGCATAAAGTCCAATATAATTACGATCCAGGATTCCAAGTCCCGTGGCAATGATCTTTCCATTATTCCAGATAGAAGCACACACCGTATCTTTCACAATGGCGTGATACATGGAGGGAACTACTGCGCGGTGAACGGGATTAATGGTTCCCTTCAGATCAAAGAGACTTTCAATCCAGATATCAGGAATGTCATCTGTAAGCGTCACCAGATCACATGGAGCAGAAAGATCTGTTCCATCTAAGGAAGCAGCCATAACATTGGTGGTATGCTGGATTTCATAGTCGCGGTTTTCCAAAAGGTAATCAAAGTCAGGAGAGACCAGAGGGCTGATCTTAAAAATTGCCGGACTTCCCAGGCGCGCATACTCTGCCTCACAAAAAGAAACCTTTTCTCTCCAGGAGAGGGTAGAGGTTCCAAATTGTTCGACGCTGTTGGTTCGGTGTGTATAGAAATAGGAAAAACGGAGGATCCACCCATCATAAAGCTCCATTTTATGGGAGGGCCAGGCATTTAATGACATATCTTCGATTTCTTTGATTATCTTATCCATTGAAAAACCTTCTTTTACTTTAGAATTTAAATGTAATTATACATAAATCATGTGGGGAATGCAACTACACCGGAGTGTGTTTAAAAATCATTCGCCGTAAAATGAAAGCAGCAAAGGATACAATTTGTCCGCAATAAGCTTCTGTCCCTGTTCTGTAAGATGAATTCCGTCGACTGTAACTGCGGCATATCCATAGCGGTGTACCTCTTCATTTAGTTCTTTATGTAAGGAAATATAAGGCAGTTGAAAACTTTCTGCAAGTTCTTTTATGATTTCCTGCATGTCAGAAAGAAGGGGAAGCCACGTTTTATAAAAGGCTGGCCAGGAAAAAAGAAAAGGCTCCATCAAAATAATATGAGGGATGGATTTTGTTAATATTGTTAAAAGTTCTGTATAGTGCAGCTTGAAGGAAATAAGCATTTTAGATTGCTGTTCCTTGGTTCTGCACATATCTTCTATCATTCCGATATCGTTGATTCCAATCAAAATTGTTATAATATCACTGGAAAAAACATTATCGTCTTTTATTCTTTGCAAAAGCCTGTTTACAGTGAAGCCGTCTGTACCATAGTTGCGTACCTGACATGGAATTCCTTCTTTTTCAAAACGCCTGGACAGCATCTGCACATAGCCATTCCCAAGAAAATCAGCAGTAAAGCAGTGATCACAGTCTGTGATGCTGTCACCCAGACATGTTAATATTGTCATAATTTCACCTTCTTTTTGATTCTGTATAGAAACGATTTTTTATAATATTGATTATACTCTTTTTTTCAAAAGGGTTTATAGTTTTTTTACAAACTTTTGAAAAAAAGGACTGGACAAATGGAAAGGGAGAACCTATAATAAGACTCACCAGAAGTCATCTGGTATCGAAAGTCATCCTTTCGGATCGACTATTCCCTATTCTACGAAAGATAAAATAGCAGAATTTTTCTGCGCCAAAATACGAAGGATACCCTCCTGTTACGGATAAACACTACATCAAAGAAGGGATGGATCCGTCTATGCTTTTTTACAGAATATTTCCTGCCATAGCAGCGGGATGTGCCGTCCTGATGGATGTTCAAAGGACGAAGGTAGACAATGGCTGGCTCCTGTTCTGCATGCTGATCAGCCTGTTTACACGACTATGGGAAAAGGATGTGGGCAGTCTGGGAAACTGGATTTGCGGTCTGCTGCTTCCTGTATTGCTTCTGGGGATTTTGTTCCTTTTCAGAATGCTGGGAGCCGGTGATATCAAGCTTCTAAGCGTACTTGGAAGCCTGATGGGGCCTGTAAAAATTCTAAACTGCATGTTCTATTCCTTTCTGATCGGAGCAGTTCTATCAGCAGCTCTTATGGTTTCAAGCGGTATTTTCAGCCAGCGGATCCTTTATTTACTGCGTTACCTTTGTGATTATCTTAAAACAGGAAAAAGAAAACCCTATTACAAAAGCGGCATGCCGCCAGAAAACTTTCATTTCACAGTTCCTATATTTCTAAGTGCATTGCTCTATGCAGGAGGTGTCTATTGAAGAATATTTTTGCAGTCTGCGATCTTGAGGTGGATTATGCCCTGAATTTTATGGACTATCTGAACCAGAAGAAAAACATTCCCTTTGAAATCCAGGCATTTACAAATGTGGAGAGTCTGATTGCCTATGGGAAAATTAACCGGATTGAGTTGCTGCTGATTTCCCAGAAGGCTATGTGCCGTCAGGTGCAGGAATTAAAAATTGGTAAAATTGTTATACTTTCGGAAGGTGTGCACCCTCCGGAACTGGATCGGTATCCAAGCGTTTATAAATATCAGGCTTCTTCCGATGTAGTCCGGGAAGTAATGGCGTGCTATGGAGCGGAGAAGGCAGTTGCGCCGGTAGTCTTTCCTGTGCTGAAAAAGACCACAGAGATTTATGCTGTATATTCTCCGTTAGGACGCTGCCTGAAAACTTCTTTTGCCCTTACTCTGGGGCAGATCCTGGCAAGAGGCCGGGCTGTGCTGTATCTCAATCTGGAAGAATACTCTGGCTTTGAAGAAATGATGGGGAAGGGTTTTGCCCAGAATTTAAGTGATCTTCTTTATTTTGTGCGCCAGGAAAATGGAAATCTGATCTATAAGATGAACAGCATGATACAGACCATCAATAATCTGGATTACGTTCCGCCAGTGCGTACACCAGAAGATATACGGGGAACTGGATGGGAAGACTGGGAAAAACTGCTGCAGGAGATCATACTTCACAGCAATTATGAGGTGGTGATCCTGGATATGGGAGGGGCAATAGACGGCACATTTCAAATGCTGGATATGTGCCAGCGGATCTATATGCCCGTACTGTCTGATCCGGTATCCGTCTCAAAGATTTCCCAGTTTGAAAATCTGGTAAGAATCTGGGACTATCCTCAGATTCTTACCAGAACCGTAAAGGTACGTCCTCCATTTCATGGAGGAAATACCCCACCGGAAAATTACATTGAGGGACTATTGTGGAGTGAACTTGGAGATTATGTGAGAGAGATTTTGAGAAAGGAAAAGGAATGAGCCAGGAAATATTTCGTAAACTGAGAAAAATGCTTATGGAAAAGCTGGATGTTTACCGGGAGCTTACCGACCAGGAGATTTTGGAAACTATTGATGAGCTCATTGTAAATACTCTGCGTGAATCTGGAGTAAGCCTGAAAGAAAAGGTACAGCTTCGCCAGGAATTGTTTTATTCTGTGCGGAAGCTGGATGTGCTGCAGGAGCTGATCGAAGACGAAACTGTAACTGAAATCATGGTAAATGGTCCAGATGCCATTTTTGTAGAACGGAAAGGAAAGCTCACAAGATGGCAGAAGTCTTTTACCGATCAGGAGAAGCTGGAGGATGTGATCCAGCAGATTGTTGGAAAATGCAACCGTATTGTAAATGAATCCAGTCCGATCGTGGATGCCAGACTGGAGAATGGCTCCAGAGTAAATGTGGTTGCCTCGCCAGTTGCCCTAAATGGACCTATCTTGACGATCCGGCGCTTTCCGGACAAGCCGATCACCATGGAGCGGCTGATCGAGCTGGGAAGCATAACGCCGGAATGTGCCAGATTTCTGGAAAAGCTGGTGGAAGCCAGATATTCCATTGTGATCGGAGGCGGAACCGGATGCGGGAAGACCACTTTTCTGGGGGCGCTGTCGGAATACATACCCAAGGATGAGCGAATCATCACAATCGAGGACAATGCCGAATTAAAAATCCAGGGAATCGATAATCTGGTCCGCCTTGAAGCAAGACCGGCAAGTGTTAACGGTGCACCTCCTGTAAGTATCCGGGATCTTATCCGGACCGCCCTTCGAATGAGACCCTCACGAATCATTGTGGGGGAAGTACGTGGAGGAGAAGCTATGGATATGCTACAGGCTTTGAATACAGGACATGAAGGAAGCCTTGGAACTGCGCATGCAAACAGCTGCCGCGATATGCTGGCCAGATTGGAGATCATGACTTTGATGGCCGAACTTGATCTGCCTCTTGCGGCGGTTCGGAGACAGATTGCTTCCGGAGTAGATATTTTGATCCATCTTGGCCGTATGCGTGATAAATCCAGAAAGCTTCTGGAGGTTTCAGAAGTATGTGGATACGAAGACGGTGAGATAAAAATACAGCCATTATACCAGTGGCAGGAGGAAAAAGGATTGGTGCAGGCCGCACCTCTCATGCATAGAGAAAAGCTGGAACGTGCGGGGGTAAAGCTATGAACGGAAAGAATCCGGATTATGAGAAATATCATTATTCTGCAAAGGAGATTGTAAGATACGTGGCAGAATGTGCAGCGTTATGTTGTGTGGTGGATTATCTTTTTTATAAAACACCATGGGTTCTTGTGGTCATGCTGCCCCTTCCGGTGTTTTACCTGAAATGGAAAAAGAAGCAGCTGATCAGAGAACGGAAACGCCGTCTTAATTATCAGTTCCGGGATGCATTGAATTCCATGAGTGTGGCGATCCAGGCTGGCTATTCTGTGGAAAATGCCGTTTCAGCCTGTGTACGGGATCTGGAACAGCTGTATACGAAAAGCGAAGATATTGTAATGGAATTTCGCTACATAGAAACCCAGCAGAAAGTAAGTGTACCTGTGGAAGAACTGTTCCTGGACCTGGGAAAAAGATGCCGGATCGAGGACATCGAGAATTTTGCGTCTATTTTATACACAGCTAAAAGAAGCGGCGGTGATCTTGGAAATGTGATCCAGAAGGTTGCAAGAATGCTAGGAGATAAGATTGATGTAAAAAAAGAAATCGAAGCTACACTGGCGGCGAAAAAGTCAGAGCAGATGATCATGAGCATTATGCCAGCAGGGATCATTCTATATCTTCAGCTGACCTCTCCCGGATTTTTGGACATGCTTTATGGAAATCCATTTGGAATCTGTGCCATGACAGTCTGCCTTGCAGTGTATGGAACGGCATACTGGATGGGCAAAAGAATTGTAGAAATCGAGGTGTAGTGGATGTGGCTCCATATTGTCATTTTTGTTATCGTTTTAGTCCTGACCGCCGGGAGCATTCTGGGCTGGATCCGGGTAGAGCAGATTGGCACCCCAAAGGGAAGAAAATTATTTCTTGTGGTTGTTCTGGCGGGAAATACGATTGGAATGCTTCTTACCTATACCAAGGGCGGCGGTCAGCTATTAAAAGATGGTTATGAACTGAAAAGGGAGGAAGACCCCTATGAAGAAAAATTTATGGTATCCATGGAAGGAGAAGAAACAGGCAGCGTATACATACAGATCCCGGAAAAAGAACTGGAAGAGAAAGATGCCGGGGAACCGGAGGAGCTGATTGCAGATGAGAAAAGAGAGCAGCTGCTTTTGGAATATGTGGAAAGCTATAACAGCGAACTGGAAAATCCAGATTATTATTATCTTCCAGACAACTGGGATGGAAAAAAGCTGGAATGGAAAACACCTTATGACAACACCGGGAACCTTCTGGCTGCTATGACCATTGCAGCGGCTTTGATGGTGATTGTTATAACTGCCAGGGAGGAACAGAAAGCCAGAGCGAAAAGATATGAAGAGCTGATGATGGATTACCCGGGGCTGATCATGAAGTTTACCCTGTTGGTTCAGGCTGGTATGACAGTTCGAAATGCCTTTCGCAAGATGGCAGCAGATTATAAAAGAAAGAAGGAAAAGCGCATCGCATATGAGGAGATCGTCACGGCCTGTTATGAAATGGAAAGTGGAATTTCCGAGATGGAGGCATACAGGCGCTTCGGAGAGCGGTGCGGACATGTGAAATACAAAACATTTGCTACACTTTTGATCCAGAATCTTCAGAAGGGCAGCCGCCATATGGGAGAAATGCTGGAAAAAGAATCTGTGGAAGCCTGGGATGACAGGAAGAGAAAAGCAAAAGTCCTTGGAGAAGCAGCAACTACAAAGCTGCTGGTACCAATGATGCTTATGCTTGGTGTGGTAATGGCAATCGTCATGCTGCCAGCCTGTCTGTCCTTTTATGGATAAATCCAATCTGAGGGGATGTTCTGGCAGGATAAAAGCTCCAGAGGATGTCCGCAGAAATTTATCAGGCAGAGGGAGGTGAACGGTATGAGAGAGCTGCGCAGACTTACAAGGGAATTTCTGCAGGAGGAAGATGCAGTAGGTGTTGTGGAAATTATTCTGATCCTTGTAGTTCTTATTGGCCTGGTCATGATCTTCAAAGACCAGTTAACCAGTCTTGTAAAGAATATTCTGTCGAAGATCACAAAACAAAGTAACTCTATTTAACGAAATCCAAAATAGCGAACAGATTCAAAAAGGAGAGGTGCTCCATGGTAAAAAGAGGAAGTATTACAGTTTTTCTGGCGTTGATCCTTGGACTTATTTTGTCCCTTCTGAGCTCAGGACTCGAGTCAGCAAGAATGGCTGCGGCCAGAACACAGATACTAAATGGGATGGATATTGGACTGTACTCATTGTTTGGACAATATAATAAGTCCCTTTTAAAGGACTTTGATCTATTTGCGGTTGATGGATCTTGCGGGGGAAAGGAACTGGATCTGGCTTCTGTGTACGATAATCTGGAATCTTATATGAAGCCTGTGATGAAGCAAAATAGTCAGAAATTGTCAGTACAGCAAGGCGGGATATCCGGTTATCTGCTGATGACAGATTCAGATGGCGAAGTTTTCTATCAGCAGGCAGTCCAGTATATGAAAGAAACTCTTGGCAGCCATGGGGCAAAACTCCTTTTAAACAAAATCCGCGGCATGCAGAAAAAGACGATTGCGGCGGAAAAAAGGGGAAATGAGATCGAAAGTAAAGGAACCATTGAAAATTATGAGAGTGAGATGGATTCTGCCCAGCAGAAAAGTCAGGCTTTGCTGGAAGAAAAGAAAAAACAGGAAGAGCAGAACCAGCAGGATCAGAACGGGTTCACAGATGGAAAAATGCTTCCTTCTGTTGTAGAAGAAAATTCTCCTGCGAAAGTAGAAAACCCAATTCCGGCAATCCGAAGGATCAGATGGATGGGAATCCTGGATCTTGTACTTCCGGCAGGAGCAGAGGTTTCTAATAAAAAAGTAAAGAAAAAAGAATTGGTATCAGGTCGAAAACTGGAAGCGGGGCTTGCAATGGAGGATACGGTCAAAACCGATGGAACCCTTATTTCACAGGTTTTATACCAGCAATATCTGGTGGAAAAACTGGGAAATTATATGGAGCCTGGAAAAGGCGGATTAAGTTATCAGATTGAGTACATTATAGGCAGAAAAAACAGTGATGAAGCAAATCTGAAATCTATTGCAAAAAAACTTTTGCTGGTAAGGGAAGGAATCAATGCTGCATACATAATGTCGGATTCTCTTATGATGGCGCAGGTGCAGGCATTAGCGGCTGCTATAGCAGCAAGCTTTCTCATTCCGCCTGCCGCAGTTGTGATCGAAGGGGCTTTGATCCTGTGCTGGGCATTTGCAGAAAGTATTCTGGACGTAAGAGAATTGTTTGCTGGTGGAAAAGTACCGCTTACGAAAAATGCATCAAACTGGCAGTTGTCCTTGCAGGGAATGCCGGCACTTGTAGATAAGCTGGATACAGACCGGCAAAATGATGAAAAGGGATTGTCCTATGAAGACTATTTGCAGATTTTTTTGCTTACCTCATCTAAGGCACAGAAAATCGAAGGGGGTATGGATATGATCGAAAGTTCCTTCCGTGAGACTGAAAACTGGGAGGAATTTCAGCTGGATCACTGTATTACCGCACTGGAGGCCTCTGTGGATGTGAAGGCAAATGGAAAGAAAACTTATACAGTAGCTCGTGAGTATCACTACATTTGAAAACGGTACAGCGAAAAATAAATGATCGCTGCGGCAGGTCCAAAAGGTGCAGAAAGACGCTTTTCCGGAGAGGTGATGAAATATTGATCAAAAAAAGACTGAAAAAAGATATATATTTTAAAAAAAGAAGAACAAGAAGGAATAGTTCTCTGGGGAATCAGTCCGCCGGAACATCCCCGGTTTACGGCGGAACCCTTTTCGGCAAAGTGTCTTTGTGCACCTTTTGGAGAAAGATAGGAAAAAGACTGAAAAAAGCCAGCTTAATAATAGAAGCCGCTTTTGCGCTGCCCTTATTTTTCTTTGGAATGCTATCCATGATTTCCTTTATGGATGTTTACAGGGTTCAGACAGAACATTTAAGCAAACTTTGCCAGAATGCAAAAACCGCTGGGATGTATGCTTACGCTGCTGGCGGAAGTGAGGTGGGAGACATTACGCTGCCTGATCTGTACAAGTATGAACCCATCAGTGGGCTTATACCACTGCCGGCAATCTGGATGCACAATACTGTGAAAGTACATGCATGGACAGGGGCAGACAGGGGAAAGGGCGGAAGCGAAAACGATGGCACCACTGAGAAAATGGTATATGTTACGGTTTCTGGTTCTGTTTATCATAAGAAGCTGAACTGCAGTCATCTGAACCTGTCTGTTTCTAAGGCTGCAGGAGCAAATATTTCTTCACTGCGAAATGACTACGGAGAGAAATATCATGCCTGTGAAAGCTGCAGCAGAGGGCAAAAGCCTGGAAATACAGTGTATATTACAAAATCAGGGAACCGATATCACAACAGCAATAGCTGCAGCGGGTTGAAAAGGTCTGTAAGACTGGTGAAAGAGTCTGATGTGGGAAATCTGCATGCATGTAAGCGATGTGGCTGATAAGAAAATATAGATCTTTAGCGGAAAACAAATATCTGCGCAGCAAGAAAAGAAAGTGTTTGAGGTGAAAAATATGGAACAATTATGTATTCTTACTTTCCTTGGAATTAACAGCTGGAAAGATATACAAACCAGAGAAGTTTCTCTTTTGACAATCTGGATATTTGGAATTGTTGGATTGGTGAGAGCCTGTTTTTATGGTTCTGTCAGTATGGAATGGGCTGCCACAGCATGTGTCGGAGGGGCTGTGATCCTGCTCAGTATATTTTCAAAAGGCGCGGTGGGAATGGGAGATGGATTTTTGCTGCTGGCACTTGGAACGGTTTTGTCCTTTGGAGAACTTTTGACCTCTTTTTTACTGGGGCTTTTGTGCTGCAGCTTCTGGGGAATTATTTTGCTGTTTTTGCCAGGAAACGGAAAAAAGAAAGAGGTACCTTTTGTTCCATTTCTTTTGCTTGGATATATTGGAGGATTGATCTATTGAAAAAGGCTGCGAAAAGGGGAAGTATGACCATAGAGGCTGCACTTTTAATGCCTGTGATCTTATTGGTGCTGATGGTAACTTTGTACTTGTTTTTTTACATACATAATCGTGCATGGCTTACGGCGGCTGCATATGAGGCTGCTCTTGACGGAGCCATGGAACCGTTAAGACCAGAAGGAAAAAGCAGGGACAAAGCCCTGAAAAAAGGAAAAGAGCTTGGAAACACAGGCTTTTTTGGAAGCAAAAACCTGAAACTGCAGGCAAGTGAGGGAAAACAGGTTCAGGTCACTTATGATCTTGATATGTTTTCTATTTATGGAGGATTTAACAGTCATTTGCAGGTTCAGGGAAAGGTAAAAGTGATCAAACCGGTATCCTGGATCCGGAAAATAAAAGGTGCTGCAGATGCCATAAAAAATTAAAGGGGAAAAAATGAGAGCGGAATATAAAAGAGATATAAATGGAAATTATTTGGTGCTATATGAGAAGGAAGAGCCGGATACCTCATCCTATCAGATGAGAATGCTGGTGGGAAATACGATTCCATCGATCCTGAAATGCAGGGTACAGGGAGTTGACGGCCAGTTTATGGTGTGCTATGACATAACCTCGAAACAGTCCGTGTTATCGTTGTATGAAGAGAAAAAGATGGGGTATGAAGATCTGCAGATGATCCTTGGGGGCTTCGTACAGGTTATGGAGGAAATGTCGGAGTATCTGTTGAATCCCTGCCGCCTGCTCCTGAAACCGGAATATATGTATGTGGATGTGGAAAAAAGACAGCTGTATTTCTGCTATCTTCCTGGTTATGATCAGGATGTCCGCCAGAAATTCCAGGAGCTGACGGAATACATTCTTCCCATATTGGATCACGAGGATCAAAGAGCAGTAATGCTTGGATATGGAATTTATCGAAGAGCTCTGGAAGACAGTTTTCATCTTGAGTATATAAAAAAAGAACTATATCAGGAAAGAGATGAGATCGAAAGGACAGATCATTTATCAGATACACAGGTGACAAAGGGATATTATGAAATGGGTCAACAGCAGGATAGTAAAGCTGAGGCCATTTATACGGAGGGAGAGGAGAAAGCAGGACTGCAAAGGGAAGAAAATATAGAAACGCTTATGTGGCAGGATGAAGAAGAGGCAAAAAGAGCGAAAGCTTCTGGCAGCACCAGACACGGAATTATAATATGGTGTGCAGTAGCTGCGCTGCTTTCCCTTCTGGTTGTGGCAGCGGAGACTTTTGGATATCTTCCCAGGGTATCGGTAGCAGTAATTCTGGGAGTGATTATAGCTTTTATGGGAATTGGAATGCTGTGCAGCTGGCTCCTGTCTCTTAGAAAGAAAAAAGAAGAGGCTGCAGAGGAAAATCAGGGGAATGCAGGAACCAATATACCAGAGCCTGCTTCAAGTGGAAAAGAAAATTTTAGCATGGAAATTGAGAACGGGATATCTGAGAAAAAAAGTAAAGAAATAAAGGAAAATAAAGCAGAAAAACCAGATGAGAAAAGAAAAATGTCAATATTACAAAAGAATTGCGGTGAAACAGTGGTATTATCTGCAAATATTGTCAATGGACCGGCGACTCTTGTGAGCAGGGAGCCTGGGGAACTGGCTACCATTTATTTACAGGAGGAGTTGACGGTAATTGGAAAAATGGAGACAGCAGCAGATGCGGTAGTCGATCTTCCTACTGTAAGCAGAATCCATGCAAAAATCCGAAAGCGAGAAGGGGAGTATTACCTTACAGATCTTAATTCCCGCAATGGTACTTCCGTAAATGGAAAGATGTTAAAGGGAGATGAGGAATACTGTCTTCAGGACCAGGACGAGGTGGATTTTGCTCAGGCCAGATATGTATTTTTGAAATAATATTGAGGTATCAGAGAAATTGTGCTATACTTACGCTATTATCAGAAAGTTTAAAACAAAACAGACATGCCGTTTTCTGGCGGCATTAATATATTGAGGTGGTTGAGTGGAAGAAATAAAAAAAGAACCCATGACGGTTCTTTTTATACTTCTGAATATACTGATATTTCTTGTTGTAGATTTTACTGGCGGATCAGAGAATACGGTTCACATGATAGAATGCGGAGCGGCTTATCCGCCACTGATCCTTGAAAATGGTGAGGTATACAGATTGTTTACCTGTATGTTTCTCCATTTTGGAATTTACCATATTGCAAATAATATGCTGGTCCTTTTTGTTCTGGGCCAACGGCTGGAACCGGTAGTTGGTAAGCTCAAGTTTGTTCTGATCTATCTCCTTGGAGGCCTTGGAGGGAATATTTTTTCCATTGCAATGGAGATGAAGAAATCAGAATATGAGGTATCCGCCGGTGCATCAGGTGCCATATTTGCAGTAATGGGTGCTATGATCTATGTAGTGATCCGGCATCGTGGGAAAATCCAGGATCTTTCCGTAAGGCAGATGATGATCATGGCAGGTTTTTCCCTGTATTTTGGATTTACAAGCACAGGTGTTGATAATGCTGCGCACGTTGGCGGAATGGTCTGCGGATTTATACTGGCAGCACTCCTTTATCATCCACGGAAATCTTCTGGAAGAAGCATGTGGAAGGAGGCACCGGAATCCGGTTCATTCTCAGCATAAATTTTTCCGCCATGTGCCTGAATGATCTGGCTGGTGATCGAAAGACCAAGCCCCGTTCCATTTTTCTTAAAGGTTACAAAGGGGGTAAAAATCTGTTCCAGCTGATCTTCCGGTATGCCGCAGCCATTGTCGGTTATGGAAATATGGACTGCCTTTTCGGAAGAAAATGCACAGAATTTTACTTTTCCGTCTGAAGCAGGGACAGCTTCTGCTGCATTTCGGAACAGATTCAAAAGTGCCTGTTTCAGTTTGATCCGGTCAATATATAGTGCCGGAAGAGCAGGTGAAATTTGTTCCGCCAGTGAGATCCCAAGATATTCATAGGTGGGATGTATACTGGAAATGATTGCTTTCAGATACGGGAAAAGCTCTGTTTTTTTCGGTGAAAGTTTATAAGCATTATTATAATCCGAAAGATTATTCAGGAGTTCCTTTGTATATTCCAGATTTGCAGTGATGTCATTCCAGTAATCGTATGCAGAAACTTCCGGATGTGTATCTTCGATCAGCTGAAGCTCACTGCCGATCAATGCTATAGGATTACGGATCTCATGAGAAAATCTGGAAAGTATCAAATGAAATTCGTCCTGTTTTTTATTTAAAATATTACTATTTTGCATAAGCTCACCTCATGTGAAGTGTAACATCTGGTGCAGAAAATGACAAATAAAATCGTACTTAAAAAATCGAGATTATTCGACGAAATAGCCTGATTTGTTCTTCGAAAAAATTTTTTTAAAATTTTTTGAAAAAAAGTGTGATTTTCATTGCTGACAAACGTATAATTTATATATTCTTTTGGGAGGAATAAGACTATGGATAATTGTATTTTTTGTAAAATCGCCAATGGAGAAATTCCAGCTGCAACATTGTATGAGGATGATGATTTCAGAGTGATTCTGGATCTTGGTCCGGCAAGTAAGGGACATGCTTTGATCTTGCCTAAGGCACATGCTGCAAACATCTATGAAATCTCTGATGAGATGGCTGCAAAGGCCATGATCCTGGCAAAGAAAATGGCAACTAAGATGACAGATGCACTGAAGTGCGATGGCTTCAACATTGTACAGAACAATGGAGAGCCGGCAGGTCAGACTGTTTTCCATTTCCATATGCACCTGATCCCAAGATATAAAGGGGATAAAGTGGGAATTACCTGGGAACCTGGAACTTTGACCGACGAAGTGAAGAATGAAATCCTGGAGAAACTGAAAAACTGAGAAAAAACGGGGTACAAGAGATGAATAGTGAAGAATTTAAAGCGTTTTATGATCGCTACTATGATGTCTCAGTTAAAGTTGCAAGTGCAATTGTACAAAGCCGTTTTACCGCAGAAGATGTAACACAGGAAGTATTCATGTACTTCTATGGAATCAGGGAAAGACTGGATGTTTCGTGTGAAGCGAGGCTTCATGCACTGGTAGTGTGGAAAACAACCAACAAGGGAAGAGATTATCTGAGAAAATCATATGTAAAGCGTGAAGTAATGTATGACAATGATGTGGCAGAATTGCAGTATCGTACTACAGAAAGCGCAGAAGCTGCATTACTTGGAATGGAGAAAAGACAGTATTTATCAATGGCGTTCGAGAATCTCCACAGGAAAAATCCTGTAAACTTCATGATTTTCATGAGAGTTGTAATGGAAGGCGCTTCCACAGAAGAGGTAGCGCGGGAATTTGGCTATACCAGAAATAATGTGAATAACAGAGTCCTTAGGGCAAGAAACTGGCTCTTGGAAGAACTGGAAAGATTGGAAAAAGAATAACTTTAACTGAAAAAAGCATACCTCTGTATTTTACAGAGGTATGCAAGACTACAGGTCTGACTTTCTTTGCTGCCCGGGGTGAGTTGACATAAAAAGTTATGAACGGGCACACTCGTCAATCAATTTAACGATATGTTGAATGGAATTTAAGTTTTTACCTGCAGACATAGCCGCAATGTATTTATCACGCTCCTGATAGAGCTTACGGATTGCTTCCAGAAGAGTGGATTCTGTAATCTCTTCTTCTTCCAGCACTACACTGTACCGCTGGCGCTCAAAGGAACGGGCGTTAAGGATCTGGTCACCGCGGCTTGCTTTTGCAGATAATGGGATCAGGAGATTGGGCTTGGAAAGCGCGGCAAGTTCGCAGATTGCATTAGCTCCTGCACGGGAGATTACCACATCTGCAAGTGCAAACATGTCAGGAAGCTGTTCCTGAACATATTCGTATTGAACATAACCTGTCATCTGGATGCTTTCATCCATTTTTCCTTTACCACAAATATGGATCACCTGAAATTCTTTCAGCAGTTCAGGAAGGATTTTCCGAACATTTTCATTTACAGAAGCAGCACCAAGGCTTCCTCCGATAACCAGCAGAACTGGTTTCTCAGAAGTGAAACCGCAATAGGTGCGGGCACGTTCTTTGTCCCCATGGAGAAGCTCCTGACGGATCGGAGTGCCAGTGAGAACTGCTTTTTCTTTTGGAAGACTGTTGACAGTTTCAGGAAAATTACAGCAAATTTTAGCAGCAGAAGAAAGACATAATTTGTTTGCAAGGCCAGGAGTCATATCAGATTCATGGATGATTGCAGGAATATGACGTTTTCCCGCTGCGATTACAACTGGTACGGTTACGAAACCACCCTTGGAAAACACAACATCGGGTTTCAGCTGTTTCATGAGTTTTTTTGCCTGGAAATAACCTTTCAGAACACGGAATGGATCTGAGAAGTTTTTCCAATCGAAATAGCGGCGTAATTTACCGGAAGCGATTCCGTAATAAGGAATTCCAAGCTCTTCGATCAGCTTTTTCTCAATGCCATCGTAGGAGCCAATATAAGAAATTTCATAACCTTTTTCCTTTAATGCAGGAATCAGGGCAATATTCGGGGTAACATGTCCGGCAGTACCACCGCCGGTAAGGATAATATGTTTCATAGGATCCTCCTGAATAATTGTTTTTGTTATTGGTCACATTGTGAGCAGTAACGGTTTATTTTATAAATATGAACCCCTGGAGGGGAATTGTCAAGAAAATAAAAATCCGGGAGAGAAAAATGAACAAAGAAATAAGTGATGAAAAGGCGGATAAACTGCTGGAAGAGGAGATGATCAAGGAGGCGAAAATGATAGAGGACAGCCTTCTTGGAGATCGGAAAGACGATACTCCTATTTCAGCAGAAGAAATTGATAAATCCTATCAGCGTTTTCTGAAGCGTCTGAAAGCAGAGGGAATGCTTGAAGAGAATGGAGATGGGGCAGAGGCTGCACTGAAAACTGCAGAGATTGTAAGATTTCCAGGAAGCTGGGAAGAAGAAAAAGCAGAGGAAATTTCAGAGAGTCCTGAAGAGAGAACTGAAAAAGCAACTGAAGAAATAATTGAAAAAACCGAAGAATCCATTCAGAAAAGTGATATTGATATGATTGTTGAATTTTCTGACAAGCTTCTGGCACTTGAAAAAGAAGAGAAAAAAACATGGTACCGGTATGGGGTGACGGCAGGAATTGCTTTGCTTGCTGCTGTGGGAATTTTGGCAGGAAGTATGGCTGGCCAGGCGGATTCTGCTAAATTTGTCAGTACGATCCAGCATATTATATACAATCAAAATTAAAGCTTAGCGTACTGTTTCTAAAAGGAACAGTAACAAGTTCTGGGTAAAAGGGGGAATCTGTATGAAGATCACTTTTATTGGAGCAACACATGAGGTTACCGGAAGCTGCTACTATCTGGAAGCCGCCGGAAAAAAATTCCTTGTAGACTGTGGAATGGAGCAGGGACCAAATTATTATGAAAACAAAGATATTCCTGTGCCAGCGGGAGATCTGGACTTTGTGCTGTTAACCCATGCGCACATGGATCATTCCGGAAATCTGCCTGCGCTATATGCAAAAGGCTTCAAAGGTCCTATATATGCTACAGAAGCTACCTGCAATTTGTGTGATATCATGCTTCGTGACAGTGCCCATATCCAGATGTTTGAGGCTGAATGGCGTAACCGTAAGGCAAAACGGCAGGGCAAGCCGGAATTTGTACCGGCGTATACCATGGAAGATGCTATGGGTGTAATCCATAATTTTGTGGGCTGCCCATATGAAACTGGCATTATTCTTGGCGAGGGCATCCGGGTAAGATTTATTGATGCAGGACATCTCCTGGGGTCCAGCAGTATTGAAGTAAACATTTGTGAAGATGGAGTAGAAAAGACGATTGTATTTTCCGGGGATATTGGAAATACCAATCAGCCTTTGATAAAAGATCCTGTCTATCTGAAAAAGGCAGATTACGTGGTAATGGAATCTACGTATGGAGATCGAAGCCATGGTGAGCGACCAGATTATGTGCGTCTTCTTGCAGATATTATCCAGGAAACCTTTGACAGAGGAGGCAATGTGGTCATTCCATCCTTTGCAGTTGGAAGAACGCAGGAAATGCTGTATTTTATCCGACAGATCAAAGCAGAGGGACTGGTTCATGGACATGACAATTTCAAAGTGTTTGTGGATAGCCCCCTTGCAATTGAGGCAACCACTATTTTCGGCAATCACAAATATGATTGCTTTGATGAGGAAGCACTGGAACTCATCCGGAAGGGAATCAACCCCATCAGCTTCCCTGGCCTGAAGATATCAGTAACCAGCGAAGATTCACGGGCAATTAATTTTGATGAGGAACCTAAAGTTATCATCTCTGCAAGTGGAATGTGCGATGCAGGAAGAATCAAGCATCATCTGAAACATAATCTGTGGAGAGAGGACAGCACTATTCTTTTCGTGGGATATCAGGCTGTCGGAACTGCCGGTCGTGCACTTATAGAAGGTGCCGAGGAAATCAAGCTGTTTGGCGAACCTGTGCATGTGGCTGCGAAGATTTGCCGTATGCCGGGAATTAGCGGCCATGCGGATGTAAATGGACTGATAGACTGGATCAAAGCTTTTGAGGAAAAACCGCAGAAAGTGTTTGTGACACATGGTGAGGACAGCGTAACGGAGCTGTTCGCAGCCAGGCTGCATGACGAATTTGGCTATGACACGTATGCTCCATTTAGTGGAACAGAATTCGATCTTGCTACAGGTGAGTTTGTTTATGAAGCAGAAGGTATCAAAATCCAGAAGCCATCTACTGTTCAGAAAGCTTCCAAAGCAGCCAGGGCATACGAGAAGCTTCTTGCTCTTGGACATCGTCTGCTGTCTGTTATCCGAAAGAATGAAGGCTGTCCGAATAAGGATCTGGAGAAGTTTTCCAGAGAAGTGCAGTCCCTGTGTGACAAATGGGATAGAAATGATATTTAGAAAGGATAAAATAGTTTCGGTTAAAAGCTGGAAAATGTGCAGAATTGTTGTAGTGTAATATAAAAAAGTCCCCGGGATTTTATCCCGGGGCGAAATAATCATGAAAGCGCTTCTTTTAAAGCGGTAGCAAGCTGGTCTGGACATGAAGTTGGTCTGCGTCCGCACTGGATTCCCTCCAGGCGTGCGATGACTTCTTTCGCCGGCATACCCTCTACAAGTTTGGCAACACCCTGTGTATTGCCAGAGCATCCCCCGATAAATTTCACGTTGTGAACTTTCTGTTCATCATCAAGATCATATTGGATTGCCATAGAGCAAACACCTTTTGTTTTATATTCCATTGTTTTTTCCTCCATTATTTTTTCGGGAGCTGGATAAATCCTTCTCTCATAGCATTCTTATTATAACAGAACACAATATAAGTTTCCATGCCAAATTTAAGTTGGACATAGGAAGAAGTTTTGGTATAATGTCAGTTGAAGAATTTGTTTACTTTTTAATAAGAGATAAAATAGAGGAGAATGACAAATGAAAACAATCGGTATTATTGGCGCAATGGAAGTGGAAGTTGCGATTTTAAAAGAAAAAATGGAAGACGTGCGAATTATCAAAAAAGCTTCCATGGATTTTTATGAAGGAACACTGGCTGGTAAAAAGGCTGTGGTAGTCCGTTCTGGAATCGGTAAAGTAAATGCAGGTATCTGTGCCCAGATTCTGGCGGATGTATTTTCTGTAGATGCGATCATTAATACAGGAATTGCAGGCAGCCTGAATAAAGACATTAATATTGGAGATATTGTTCTTTCTACAGATGTGGTACAGCATGATATGGATGCCACCGGATTTGGTTACCGCAAGGGACAGATTCCGCAGATGCCGGTATTCTTCTTTGAGGCAGACGAGAAGCTTCGTAAGCTTGCAAAAGAGGTATGCCAGGAAGTAAATCCGGAGATCCAGGTGTTTGAAGGAAGAATTGCTTCTGGAGACCAGTTTGTCTGTGACCAGGATGTGAAGGATAGAATCGTATCGGAATTTTCTGCATATGCTACAGAAATGGAAGGAGCAGCAATTGGACAGGCTGCTTACCTGAATGAAATTCCATTCCTGGTTGTACGCGCTATTTCTGACAAAGCGGATGGCAGTGCCCAGATGGATTACAGTGAATTTGAGAAGGCAGCTGTAGAGCATAGCGTGAAGCTTACTCTGAATATGCTGGCAAAAATGGCATAATGAACCGGAAACAGGGGCACTGCATATACTGGAAGTGAAATGGAAAAGGAATCAGATTGCTGATATGATATATAAAGATTTTTATCCATTTTACGCCAGCTTCGCAAACCCCATGCTTTACAGAGGGGAAATGGAACTGGAGGAAGAATTTTCCCTGATGAAATCATACTATCCGGAAACGGCCAGAAAAATCCAGGAGAAGGTGGAAGAAGAATGTGATCTTCTGGATTACGAAGGCAGCAGGATGTATGATGAATATCCAGACCGATATATGTTGTATCATCTTGGAAAGAAAATCGTAGATGAAGTGAAACAGGAGGCGGATCTTGAAACCATGTCAGACAGTCTTCTGGGGGATCTGGCGGAAGTACTTCTTTTTCATGAGATATCCAGAAGGCGCTGCCGGAGAAGAAGGTGTCGGGGAGCTTTTTACAGATGATATGGAACCTGCAATAAGTGATTACAGAATTTAGAAGAAAACAATTATAATAAATATGAAAACAATAGACGAATATTTAGAGGAACAGATTAATGAGCGGCTGTGTCAGGCTGTTTTAAGCGGAAGCAGAGGAGATGGACCATCGAAGGTTAAGATACGCCCGGTTGAAATAAAGGGGCAGGTGGTTTATCAGGCTTCTGAGACAGTGGGAACGAAAGTACTCCACAAAAACTATCCAAGAGAAGAACTGATAACGTATTTGAAAACAGAACTTCTGCATAATTTTTCACAGCTTCAGGCCAGTGGGATGGCGTTGGACGGAACTGTTCTGGTAAGTAAAAAAGGAAAGATGACCATAAAGACCAGACGTCATCCCGGAAACAGCCAGGGGAAAAACCTGGTGTCAGGGAAGGACAAGCTGGGACAGTCGGGAGAAATGCCGCAGATACTGGCACATAACCGTGTGAAACAGTACATTCTTAAGGAAAATATTCCAGTTCCGTTTCTGGTTGACCTTGGAGTTATGAACAAAGAAGGCAGGATCATTACCCAGAAGTACGATAAATTCCGGCAGATCAACAGATTTTTGGAATTTATCCAGGACATTTTGCCAAAGCTGGATCAGCAGAAGGAAGTAACCATATTGGATTTTGGATGCGGCAAATCATATCTTACGTTTGCTATGTACTATTATCTTAGAGAACTGAAGGGATATGATGTAAATATCATAGGCCTGGATCTGAAAACAGATGTAATTCAGAAATGTAATCATCTTGCTGAAAAATATGGCTATGAAAAGCTTCATTTTTATCAGGGAGATATTGCGGATTATGAAGGCGTTTCTTCTGTAGATATGGTGGTCACACTTCATGCCTGTGATACAGCTACGGACTATGCACTTGCAAAGGCTGTGGAATGGGGAGCAAAAGTAATTTTGTCTGTGCCATGCTGCCAGCATGAGGTAAATCGTCAGATCAAAAATGAAATGTTAGAACCCATATTGAAGTATGGGATTCTGAAAGAGAGAATGTCAGCGCTTCTCACAGATGGAATTCGGGCAAACCTGTTAGAAAGTATGGGATATGAAACACAGATCCTGGAATTTATAGACATGGAGCATACACCCAAGAATCTTCTTATACGCGCAGTCAAAACTGGCAATAAGAAAGACCTGGAAAAAGCAGCAAATCTTATGGAGGTGCTGAATATCAGTCCTACATTAGAAAGACTTCTGTACCCGCAGGGGGAGGTACATGCAGAAAATTAAGGGGAGAAAAAATGATTAAATTTTTACGCAGAGCAGTGATCCTCCTGTTTATTTTTGTTCTTGGTGTGGCAGGAAGTTCTTTTCTGCTGAACAGTGAGACCACGGATGACCGCTCTGATATGAATGATCCGGTTTTTCCGGAAGTAATGGTTGATTTTGACGGGGAATATGCCAATCGGATGTATGGCTATGCACAGCCTATGCAGTCGGATTTTACCAGAGACAGTGTGACACCTTTGGACACTTCCAGAGAATTGTCTCTTGTTATAAATCCCTATGATACAAAGGTAAAAAGTCTTTCCTATGAAATCCGTACTTCAGATGGTAGCAAGGTCCTTGAGAACCGAAAAGTGAAAAGTTTGGATAAAAAAGACAGCTATCTGGCAACAAAGATCCAGATAAACAGTGACCTTCTTATGAATCAGGAATATTCTTTGCAGATATCTCTTGAGACAAATAAAGGAACTGCTTATTATTATACCAGAGTGGTCTCACGATCCAATGTAAATACCGCCCAGTATGTAAAGTTTGTAAAGAGTTTTTATGAGAAATGCATGGACAAGGCAACCGCAGAAGATCTGACCAGTTATCTGGAACCGGATACCTCCAATACAACTACTAATTATACAGATGTTGACATTAATTCCACATTTGCAGAGATCAGCTGGGGAAATTTAAGCCCGCAGATTTACCGAAAAGGGATTCCGGTTGTAAAAGACATAAATGAAACGACCGCCAGCTTTTCCCTGGAATATCAGATTGCGGCAACAAATACAGATGGAAACCAGGAAATTTATGACGTAACAGAATTTTACCGGATGCGTTATACAGAGACAAGGATCATGCTTCTGGATTTCAAAAGAAGTGCATCACAGGTATTCTCAGAAAATTCCATAAGCATTTCAGATAAAGGACTTCTTCTGGGAGTGCGGGATAAAAATGTGGAATATATGATGAATGAAACTGCCGGAGTCATTGCTTTTGTTCAGGAAGGGGATCTGTGGTCCTATTCACCGAACGATGGAAAGTTTTCCAGGATTTTTAGTTTCCGTAAGGAAACAGATGGAGACTTCCGGGATTCCAGATGGCAGCATGACATAAAGATCATTCGTGTGGAAGATAACGGAGATGTGGATTTTGTTCTGTATGGATATATGAACCGGGGAATACGCGAGGGATACTGCGGTGTCTGCGTATATCATTACAGCAATGACCAGAATGTGGTGGAAGAAAAGGTATTTATTCCATCTACAGAATCCTATGAATTCCTGAAGAAGGATCTTGGAACCTTATCCTATGTAAGTACAGATAATTCTCTGTTCCTGCTGTTTGCACAGAAACTTTATCAGATTCATATTACAGATGGAAGAAGTGAAGTCCTGGATCAGGATATACGAACAGATGCTTTTACAGTCTCTGATACGGGCGCTCATGCGGCGTGGGTGATCCAGAGCGGTGAAAGTGCAGGCTATATAAAGGAAATTGATTTTGAAACACTGGAGACAAGAACTCTTGCACCGTCCAGTGGACAGACGCTTATCTTAAACGGATTTATGAATGAAGATCTTGTTTACGGAATTGTGGTGGATGGGGATACCATTTCCGACAGCAACGGACATGAGATCACCGGAATCCATACGATCCGTATTGAAGGGTTTGACGGAACTGTAAAAAAGGAATATCATCAGGATGGACTGTATATAACCGATGTGACCATGGGAAATACCATGATGGAGTTTGAGTTGTCAAAGAAGACAAAGAAAGGTTATAAAGCAGTAAGCAAAGATAATATCCTGAATAATGTAAAAGCGGCAGCAAGTATTGCTTCTATTGAACTGGTAAGCAATAACAGAACAGGAACCCAGATTAGGCTGGCTCTTGATGAGGCACCGGAGATACAGGATGCGCTTGTAGTATATGCCAAGATGAAAAATGCAAATGATGACAGTATCATTCTGGATACCCAGATTCCGGAAGATGACATTTATTATGTTTATGCAAAAGGCGGTCTGGATGGTATTTACACAGATCCGGCACTTGCTGTTTTGCGTGCAGATGACCAGACGGGGGTGGTATTGAATCGTGCTCAGCAGTATGTATGGGAGCGTGGAAATAAAAAGACCAAGCTAACCCTTAATCTGGAGGATGTACCAGAGGCCATAAAGAGCGCATCTCTTGATACGAATGCTTTGCAGGAGGCGCTGGGAGATGAGGGAACGATTATTGATCTTTCTGGATGTACACTGGACAGCGTATTGTATGAGATCAGTGCCCAGAGACCTGTTATTGCAAAAACCGGCGATAATACAAGTGTGGTAATTATCGGGTATGATGAATACAACACCTATTTATATGATCCGGTCAAGGGTGAAACTTATCCGTATGGTATGAATGACAGTACGGATCTGTTTGACAAAGCAGGCAATATTTTTATCAGTTATGTTGAGAAATTAAATTATTAATAAAGCAACAGGAAAGGACAGAAAAAATGTTAAGCGAAAGTATTAAAAAACTGGTGCAGTATGGAATTGAGACAGGGCTGACTCCTGCCTGCGAGAAAAATTACACAACCAATCTTCTTCTTGATGTTTTTAAAGAAGATGAGTACACAGAACCGGCAGAAGAATATTCCAATATTGATCTGGAGCAGGTTCTGAAGGAACTGCTGGATGAAGCTGTAGAGAGAGGTCTGATCCAGGACAGCGTAGTTTACCGGGATTTATTTGATACCAGGCTGATGAACTGTCTTATGCCTCGTCCGGCTCAGGTACAGAAAACTTTCTGGGAAAAATACGCAAAATCCCCAGAAGAAGCAACCAATTATTTCTACAAATTAAGCCAGAATAGTGATTATATCCGTCGTTACCGCGTAAAGAAAGATCGGAAATGGACAGTTGACTCTCCTTATGGCGAGATTGATATTACCATCAATCTTTCCAAGCCGGAGAAAGATCCAAAAGCAATTGCCACTGCAAAACTTATAAAATCAAGCAGTTATCCGAAATGTCTTCTCTGCCCGGAGAATGAAGGCTACGCAGGACGTGCAAATCATCCGGCCAGAGAGAACCACAGGATTATTCCAATCACCATAAATGATAGTCCGTGGGGCATGCAGTATTCTCCATATGTGTATTACAATGAGCATTGTATTGTGTTCAATTTCCAGCATACACCAATGAAGATTGAGAGAAATACCTTTGTTAAGCTGTTTGATTTTGTGAAACTGTTTCCTCATTATTTCCTGGGCTCCAATGCGGATCTGCCGATCGTTGGCGGTTCTATTCTCAGCCACGATCACTTCCAGGGCGGACATTATACTTTTGCTATGGCGAAGGCTGAAATTGAGAAGCATGTAACCATCCCGGGCTATGAGGATGTGGAAGCTGGTATTGTAAAATGGCCGCTGTCTGTACTTCGTATCCGTCACAAAGATGAGAAGAGACTGATCGACCTTGCGACACATGTGTTGGAGGTATGGAGAGGATATACCGATGAAGCTGCATTTATTTTTGCAGAAACTGACGGTGAACCACATAATACCATCACTCCGATCGCACGTAAAAAGGGAGATATGTACGAACTGGATCTGACTCTGAGAAATAATATTACTACCGAGGAAAATCCTCTTGGTGTATATCATCCTCATGCACAGTATCATCACATCAAGAAAGAGAATATTGGTCTGATCGAGGTTATGGGACTTGCCGTACTTCCTGCAAGACTGAAAGAGGAACTGGAGCTTCTGGCTGATTATATTCTGGAAGGCAAGGATGTTGCATCCAATGAAAAGATCGAGAAGCATGCAGACTGGGTAAAAGAATTCCTGCCGAGATATGACCATCTTGATCGTGATAATATTGAAGAAGTGCTGCACAAAGAAGTTGGAAATGTATTTGTTCACGTTCTGGAGGACGCTGGAGTTTACAAGTGTACAGAAGAGGGAAGAGCAGCATTTATGCGCTTTATTCAGTCATTGTAAAATATGCAAAAAAACAGCTTCTTTGCAATATGTCAGTAACAAAAATGTAACAAATTTATAAAAATACCCGTTTTAAGGTTGAAAGAAAAAAGGATTTCTATTATACTGAAAGCAGCATAAGAAATAGAATTTATTTCTGTTATAGCTGTAAATGGGAACAGCAAAGGCATTTAATAGCAGAGGAGTGTCTATGAGAAATAAAACAAAGAAGAACATGATCTTCTGGATATTACTGGCCGTAATGCTGGTTGTATCCGGAGTGCCTGGCGGGGAAAAACAGGGAGTCTCTCTTGGCGGAGCACAGACCGTACAGGCAGCTACCAAGTATGTGACAGCCAGATTCTGGAATACAAGTGGGAAGCCTTATTATAGCAGTTTGCGGATCAAAGTAAAATCTGGTTCCAAGATTCAGCTTCCGGCTGTTCCATCTGTAACCGGTTATAAGAATCTTGGCTGGTCCACGAAGAAAAATGCCACCAAAGCTACATACGCAGCAGGTAAAAAGATTCAGCTGAAAAAAAACATAAGTCTGTATGCGGTCCGAAAAAAGGTTGGCGTATATAAGGTTTATTTCTATAATACCAATGGAAGTGCCAGCAGCTCATTTAAGGCGCTGAATAAATCTGTTACACGCAATGGATACCTAACCTTGCCGTCTGTTCCAACCAAAAGCGGATATGAGGCATTGGGCTGGAGTACAAGCAAGAACGCTTCCAAAGCCACATATGCAGAGGGACAGAAGGTCCGGATCAAAAAGACACAGAAGCTTTATGCGGTATATAAGACCAGCAAGGCTTATACCGTAACTCTTTGTAAAAACAATGGAACTACCTATAAGACAGAGAGCGTTTCTGCTGGAACCACCTATACCCTTCCATCTGTAAGGAACGCATCGGGATATACGTTTATGGGCTGGGATGTTCAGCCTGGTAAGCGTACAGCTCCCCGTTATGAAGCGGGAGAAACCATCACGGTGAATGGAAATCTGAAGCTATATGCGGTAGTATTTAACCGTTCCTATGAGGAAGATTTAACAGCTTCCGATCTTCTCGCGTCCAGCGGCTGGAGAATTGGAAATGGAAGCGGCAGCAGAGGCTACAGCCACATTATTTTTGTGGGAGATTCCAGAACAGTCCGTATGGAACTTACTCTGCAGAGACAGTTTGGCTCTGATTCTGGCATTACCAGGGATATCGATTTTGTGTGCCAGGAGGGAAAAGGCCTTGACTGGCTGAAAGAAAACGGATTCAGTTCCATTCTCAAGCTGGCAGAAACAAATTATTCTGTACAGAGACCAACGGCTGTAATTTTCAACCTGGGAGTGAATGATCCTGGAAATATGTATAATTATGTAGAGTATTTACAGGAGATTGCAGGAACTCTTCAAAAGAAAAACTGCAAGCTGTTTATTATGTCGGTGAACCCGGTCAACAGTAAAACAATCGAATACCTGGGAAGAAATGCCATAAGAAAAGAAGAAGTGATCCGCAAGTTCAATTCCGTTTTAAAGAGTGGACTTGGCAGCACATATGGATATATTGACACCTATTCCTATCTTCTTGAAAATGGTTATGGAACTAATCTTGGCGGCGGTGGTCAGGATGTTGCGACAGACGATGGATTGCATTACACCACGAAGACCTACAAGCGGATATTCAAGTATTGTCTTGATTATCTTACGGCCCGGTAAGAAGAACAGTTCCTGGATGAAATTTATAAAGTAAATACAGAATATTAAATTTACCAAAGAGAAGACCAAGGCTTAAATTTACAAGCCACGGTCTTCTTTTGCATTTATTCATCGCATTTATCTGGCAAAGTAAACATTGAAATAGGTAAAACAGTCCCTGTTCTTTTATGAAAATAGCCTTGCGCGAAGAACCGGAATAGTCTATACTATAGAGAAACGAGTGTTTGGAAAAATGAGGAGAAAGAGGAACTAATTATGAAACTTACAACGGTAAAAGAGATTTATAGAGAACGGGAGAAATACCTGGACAAAGAAGTCACAGTAGGCGGCTGGGTACGAAGCGTTCGTGATTCTAAGACCTTTGGATTTATTGTGCTCCATGACGGAACCTATTTTGAGACACTTCAGGTGGTTTACCATGATACAATGGATAATTTCGCTGAGATTTCCAAACTGAATGTAGGAGCAGCGATCATTGTAAAAGGAACACTGGTAGCGACTCCACAGGCGAAGCAGCCATTTGAGATCCAGGCGACAGAGGTTTCTGTTGAAGGAGCTTCTGCACCAGATTACCCACTTCAGAAGAAGCGTCACAGCCTTGAGTACTTAAGAACGATCACACATCTTCGTTCCAGAACAAACACATTCCAGGCTGTATTCCGTGTACGTTCCCTTTGTGCGTATGCAATCCATAAATTCTTCCAGGAGAGAGGATTTGTTTATGTACACACTCCACTGATCACTGGAAGTGACTGTGAAGGTGCAGGAGAGATGTTCCAGGTTACAACAATGGATCTGAACAATATTCCGACTGATGATAAGGGAAATATCGATTACACTCAGGATTTCTTTGGCAAGGAGACCAACCTGACAGTAAGCGGCCAGCTGAACTGTGAGACTTTTGCACAGGCATTCCGCAACGTATATACATTCGGACCGACCTTCCGTGCAGAGAACTCTAACACCACACGTCATGCTGCTGAGTTCTGGATGATCGAGCCGGAGTGTGCATTTGCAGATCTTGAGGATAACATGAATCTTGCAGAGTCTATGCTGAAATATGTGATCAGCTACGTTCTGGAGAATGCTCCGGAGGAGATGAATTTCTTCAATTCCTTCGTTGACAAGGGACTTCTGGACAGACTGAACCATGTTGCAAACTCTGAGTTTGGCCGTGTTACCTACACAGAGGCCATTGAACTTCTTGAGAAGAACAACGATAAATTTGATTACAAGGTATCCTGGGGATGCGACCTGCAGACAGAGCATGAGCGTTATCTGACAGAGCAGATCTTTAAGAAACCTATTTTCGTTACAGACTATCCGAAGGAAATTAAAGCTTTCTATATGAAAGCAAATGAGGATGGCAAGACCGTTGCAGCTATGGACTGCCTGGTTCCTGGAATTGGTGAGATCATCGGCGGAAGCCAGAGAGAGGATGACTATGGCAAGCTGAAAGCGCGTATGGATGAGCTGGGATTGAAGGAAGAAGATTATGACTTCTATCTTGACCTGCGTAAATACGGTTCTACACGTCATTCTGGATTTGGTCTGGGATTTGAGCGTTGTGTTATGTATCTTACCGGAATGGGCAACATCCGTGACGTAATCCCATTCCCGAGAACAGTTAACAACTGCGATTTATAAAATGAGGTAAAAGAATGAGATTTATTCATCTTGCAGATGTACATCTTGGGGCGGTTCCAGACCGGGGCTGCCCATGGAGTGAGAAGCGGGAGAATGAAATCTGGGAAACATTCCGCCGGGTTATTGCGGGCATCCGCGAAAATCCGGTGGATTTGTTATTTATAGCCGGAGATTTGTTCCACCGTCAGCCTCTTCCATACGAATTGAATGAAGTAAATAAATTATTCTCCAGTATTCCAAATACCAGTGTCTATCTGATGGCGGGCGACAGCGATTATCTGAAAGGGGATTCCTTTTACCGAGGGTTTTCCTGGGCGCCAAATGTAACCTTTTTTCAGGAAGAAAAAGTTACCTGCGTGAAAGATCCCAAATCTGATGTCTATGTATATGGAATGAGCTATGAGCATCCTAAGATCGAAGCTCCTGTCTATGACAGTGTAAGACCGGCAGGAAGAGAAGGGGTTCATATTCTGCTGGCTCATGGAGGAGATGGAAGTCATTGCCCTGTAAATGTGGCTGCTCTTGCGGGGGCTGGTTTTGATTATATTGCGCTTGGACATTTACACACACCGCAGAGCCTGATCCGGGATGCGGCGGCTTACAGCGGAGCCTTGGAGCCTGTTTGCAGCAATGACTTTGGAGAACATGGCTATATAGAAGGCAGAATAGAAAATGGCAAGGTGAGGATCCGATTTGTCCCATTTTCCATGCGTACCTACAATCAGCTTCTGATCAACGTAAATGAGGAAAGTACACAGCTTTCCATAGAAGATACATTGAAAGATGAAATCTTCAGAAGCGGCGGACTGAACATATACCGTGTGATCCTTCAGGGAAAAAGAAAACCGGAGCTGTTTCTGATCCCGGAGAAATTGAAATCTTTTGGAAATATTACAGAAGTATTGGATGAAACAAGGCCTGCTTATGATCTGGAAAGTCTGCAGAAGAAATATACAGGAACGCTGATTGGAGATTACATCCGCTTCTTTCAGGAGAAAAACAGAAATACAGTGGAGGACAAGGCCCTCTATTATGGACTGCAGGCATTGCTGGAAACCCGACGCTCCAGTTGAGCTGTTTTGGACCGCAGGAAATAAGAGGCAGCAGGATATTAGGTGAATGCATGAGTTGTGGTGCGAGGTAACAGGATTATATGATTTTAAAACGCATATTCATTAAAAAATTTGGCGGACTTCAAGATAAAACCATAGAATTCTCATCAGGAGTAAACGTGTTTTATGATGTGAATGAAGCCGAAAAAAATATTGTGTTTATTTTTATGAAAGCTATGTTATTTGGAATGCCGGGAGAAGGCGTGAGAAGGAATGAATTTTATACAGAAAAAGACGCCCAGGAATCTGTAGAAAAAGAGGGCGGAACGATATGGTTCCGGTCCGGACAAAAGAATTACCGTTTAACACGGGAATTTGGGGCAGAAACAGATGATTGTCAGCTGTTCTGTGAAGACACCGGTAAAATGCTGGACGGGGGAAATGAGACGTTAGAGAAGCTTCTGGGGGAAATCAGTGAAACCACCTTTGATAATGCAGTTCTGACAGAGGCTCTTTCTGGAAATTCTCCAGTGGAAATGGCAAGAGAGATTCAAAATAAACTTAGCATTCTCAGTAAGAGCGGCGATGGCCTGCTTGATCTTGGAAGATCGGAGCAGATGCTGAAAATGTGGCGAAAGGGCTATCTTTCCCAAAAAGAACGTGGGCAGAAGGCTGTTTCAAGAGAAAAGGAAAAGCTGGCCACAGAGCTGGAAAATCTTGAGAATGAATTAGATGGCCTTCGTGGGCAGAAAGGGCAGGTAGCTCAGGCCCAGGCGAAGATATATTCCACAGAGGGAAAAGAAGAGGCAGCAGTCATTGAGGAACAATTGCAGGCAATCGAGAAAAAGAATCTGGGAATGGTAATTGCAGGAGCACTGGCAATCATTGTTGGAATTGTAGGAATTGTTGGAAGTTTCCAGTTAACAGATGAAATGTCGAAGCTGGGCATGGAGGTATGTATTCTTGCGGCAATCGCAACGGTGATCTATACACTTACTGCCCGAAGAAAACTGCGTATGGAATTTGTGAAGCACAAGAAGAAAAAGGCGTATCTGCAGTCCCAGCAGGAGAAATTGAAATCCAGCCAAGAAGATATTGACGGAACCTATGAAGAAAAACTGACTGCGTTTACCAATTTGCAGAGTGAATATCAGGAGTATGAGACCGAGACTTCTCTTCCCACTTCGGAAGACTTGGAAACACAGGCGTTGAATCTGGCTATGGATACTATTGGAGAACTGTCCAGAAATATTTATCTGCAAAAGGGCAGAAAAATACGTATCCGGGCTTCCAGAATCTTACGGGAGCTTACAAATGGCAAATTTATGGAATTCTACGGGGATGAAGGGCAGCGCATGGAGCTGAGCATGGAAGAGGGCACTGTTGGAGCGGAAGAGCTGGAGAGGGAAGAGCTTGAAATTTTGTACTTTTCCATTCGCATGGCGGCCAGCGAACTGCTTACGGACGAAAAAATACTCCCGGTGGTTCTGGATGATGTTTTTTATGGAAAAAGAAAAGAGAGTCTTATGGCAATTTCCAGGTGGATGAAAAAGCAGCCGCGGCAGATCATACTTTTTACAGAGAACGAAGATGTAAAGAGTATATTCTCTGGAAAGCAGTAAATTTGCTGCATTGAGGAAAGCTGAAAAACTATAGGATAAAATAAAAGTAATCCTATATTATTCACGGCACAGCCGTGAAAGTGGCTGAAAGCCATATAGTTACTGTATTTTGCTGAATATTGCTTTTCACCTATCAAGTGAATGAAAAAAGAGCATCCATTTGTGGTAAAATTAAGGTGTTCAAAGTCTTAACAATCCCAAACAAAGGAGCCCTTTATGAGTATTGTAAACACCTTAGC
>NZ_JBQKLL010000009.1:0-109904 GCF_052116245.1 Blautia sp. Sow4_E7 | reverse complement strand
CATACCAGAATCGTAAATGCAAACAGACTTCAGGTACACGCGCTTGCTTATAACATATTTAATTGGTTTAGACGATTGGCGTTATCAGCAAATATGCGAAAACAACGCATTGATACCGTCCGTTTAAAACTGCTGAAGATTGCTGCAAAAGTAGTTCATTCAGCAAGATATATCACATTCAAGCTGTGTAGCAGCTGCCCTTATAAAAATGAATTCTATGAGACACTTTCAAATATCGGTAAGCTGAATGTACAGCTGGAATAGCAACTATTAACAAACCTTGACAGCTTAATAACCGCTCAGAACTCTGCCACAGGGATTTTATACCCTTTTTGGAAACTGATTGAGCGATGTTTAGGCTACATGGGTCAATTTTCGGATTCATGGTACAGTTATCAGTTTAGATACTGTTCCGTGAATAATTCAGGATAAAATATTTTTCTAATATTTTCATTGAAATTTATGATCGTATATGATATTCTGTGTGTTAGTGTGTTTCTGCACAGTACGAATGACCGTCATGTCCGTACATTTTTTTTATAAAGAATGTATAGGCAACCGTTTTTTCGTAACTCAGGAGAGTCTCTTCAAAAAAATTTATGGAAGAGCGCCGAAGGTGTACGCAGCATTTGTAATGCTGTTAATCTCTCAGGCAAAAGGATGGAGGAAAGAGAACATGTTTACACAAATCAACAACTTTATCACCTGGTTTGACGGAGTCGTTTGGGGACTTCCGTTGATCATTCTGATCCTGATCACAGGATTCCTTTTAACCGTTCGGTTAGGCTTTTTACAGGTAAGACATCTTGGAAAAGCACTGAAATTCATGGTAAAAAATGAAGATGGCGGTGAAGGTGAAGTCACAAGCTTTGGTGCACTCTGCACAGCTTTATCGGCAACCATCGGAACTGGTAATATTGTAGGTGTTGCCACAGCTATCGCAGCAGGCGGACCTGGAGCCCTGTTCTGGATGATCGTTGCAGCATTTTTCGGAATGGCTACCAAGTACGCAGAAGGACTTCTGGCCATCAAATACCGGACCATTGACAAGGACGGACACGTTCTTGGCGGACCATTTTATTATATTGAGAATGGTATGGGAAAACAGTGGAGATGGCTTGCGAAGATTTTCGCATTCTTTGGAGCTGGCGTTGGTCTTTTTGGAATCGGTACCTTTACACAGGTAAACGGTATTGCTTCTGCTGTAAAGAACTTTTTTGATCCGGATACGGTACACACCGTTTCCCTTTTTGGAAATACATATTCCTGGGCAACTGTAATCGCCTGTCTGATCCTTACCTTATGTGTAGGACTTGTAGTTCTTGGCGGAATCCAGCGTATTGCAAAGGTTTCCCAGATCATCGTGCCATTTATGGCAATTTTATATGTAGTACTTGCCCTGATCATTGTGATCACAAATATTACAGCAGTTCCTGGTGCCATCGCTACAATCGTAAAAACAGCATTTAGCGGAAGCGCCCTCGCAGGCGGTGCTATGGGAACCATGGTTGTGGCAATGCAGAAAGGTATTGCCCGTGGTATTTTCTCTAACGAATCTGGTCTTGGTAGCGCTCCTATCGCAGCTGCTGCCGCTCAGACAAAGGAACCGGTTCGCCAGGGACTTGTTTCCATGACCGGTACTTTTATTGATACCATTGTAATCTGTACGATGACAGGTCTTGCAATTGTCATTACCGAAACCTGGAATACAGGACTTGAAGGTGTGGCCATTACTACTGCTGCCTTCCAGAAGGGACTTCCCTTCCCTGCACAGTTTGCATCCTTTGCACTTATGCTGTGCCTGGTATTCTTTGCATTTACAACCATCCTTGGATGGGATTATTACGGTGAGCGCTGCCTGGAATATCTGTTCAACCGCAACATGACCGCAGTAAAAACTTACCGCTGGTTATATATCATCTGCGTTTTCTTCGGACCATACATGACAGTTGCAGCTGTATGGAACATCGCAGATATCTTCAACGCCCTGATGGCTTTCCCGAACCTGATCGCCCTGCTTGCTTTAAGCGGTGTGGTTGTAAGGGAAACAAAGGATTTCTTTAAAAAACATAAAAATTACGAATAAGATAAAATATAAGAAAGAATTCCTCTCCTGAAAAACATAGAGCCTTGTCTGATACGATGCTTTTAGCCAGTCAGACAAGGTTCTTTTATATGTAACTTTCCTGCTAAAAAGAGGCAAAGCATGTTTGCCCCTGTCTTTGTTCCAATCCTTTTATAAGGAATCCGGATTAAACAGATCGCTGATGCTGTCGCCGTTTCTGTGGATTCCATCTACGGAGAATTCTGCCCACTCACCGATGTTGGTGGCGTGGTCGCCAATCCGCTCGTAATATTTGGAGATCATCAGAAGGTCAAGGACCTCATCACTGGAAAAGCCTATGGTGTTCTGATCCAGTGCATTTCTTACCTTGTCAAAAAGGTTGTCCAGAATATCGTCGCTGTCGATCACCTTTTTCGCTAGATCACTTTTTCCCTCCACGTAAGCGGTAACACTGTCATTTACCATGCGCATGGCGTGGTCAGCCATTTCCTGAAGGGGAATCTGTGTCACTGGAACATGGACGCTTCCTGTGTTCATGATCTCTGCAATATCTGTTGCCTGGTCACCGATCCGCTCCATATCTGTCACCATCTTAAGAGCTGCAGAAATTTTGCGAAGGTCAGCGCCAACCGGCTGCTGCTTCAGAAGAAGCTGCATGCACAGAGCCTCAATATTGTGCTCTTTGTCGTCAATCTCCTTCTCAATTCTTCCAATCTCCTTTGTGGCAGCCTCACGGATATCCACACTTGCCAGAAGCTGACAGGTCTTCATGATGGCCTGACCGCACAAATTTCCCATTTCCAGGATCTCATCTGTAAGCCTGGAAAGCTTTGCGGTATACACATCTCTCATATCAACCAAACCTCCCTGTTATATACTCTTCTGTTTTCTTGTTCTGTGGTCTGGAAAACAGTTCTGTAGTATCATTGTATTCAATGATCTCACCCAGCAGGAAAAATGCGGTCTTATCGGAAATACGGGCTGCCTGCTGCATGTTGTGGGTTACGATCACGATGGTGTAGCGGTCTTTTAATTCCAGGGCCAGATCCTCAATGTGGGATGTGGAGATCGGGTCAAGTGCTGAGGTAGGCTCATCCATAAGAAGCACCTCCGGCTCTACTGCAAGAGCTCTGGCGATGCAAAGTCTCTGCTGCTGTCCACCGGACATACCAAGGGCGCTTTTTTTCAGGCGGTCCTTTACCTCATCCCAGATGGATGCGTTTCGAAGGGCCCGCTCTACAATGTCGTCCAGTTTCTCTTTGGAACGTATCCCGTGAGTACGTGGTCCGTATGCAATGTTGTCATAAATGCTCATTGGGAAAGGATTTGGCTTCTGGAAAACCATTCCCACACGTTTTCTAAGAAGGTTTACGTCAATGTCGCCGTAAATATCCTCCCCGTCCAGGCGGATGTCACCTGTGATCTTGCAGCCTTCCACAAGATCGTTCATGCGGTTTAAGGATTTCAGCAATGTGGATTTTCCGCAGCCGCTTGGACCAATAAAAGCGGTAATCTTCTTTTCCGGAATCTCCAGATTAATATTTTTTAAGGCATGGAAGCTGCTGTAGTACAGATCCATATTTTTTACATCTATTTTACCCATAATTCTCCTTGCTGCAAAAGTTTTCAGTTCATTTTCTGAAAACCTGCTGAGTGTGAATTTTCACAAAAATTCTCTTATCAAAACGTTCACTGTCCGTTTGTGGCTTTGCTCAAATGTTTTGCACAGAAACCGGATACCCAGTTCAGCACAAGTACGAAGATCAGCAGAATAACCGCTGTGGCATATGCCTGATCCATATAAAGTCCCTCACTGGAAAGCACATACATGTGTACAGCCAGGGTACGTCCGGATCCCATCAGGTTGGATGGAACCTTTGCCACAGAACCAGCAGTGTAGATCAGTGCTGCGGTCTCACCAACAATACGTCCTGTTGCAAGTACGACTCCGGAAAGGATTCCTGGGATGGCACTTGGAAGTACCACTTTGAAAACGGTACGGAGCTTTCCTGCACCAAGACCTAAGGAAGCCTCCCTGTACGCATCCGGCACACCCATAAGTGCCTCTTCTGTGGTACGGATGATCAGCGGCAGGATCATGATCACCAGTGTCATAGCGCCAGCCAGAAGGGAATATCCCCAATAGAGGGCGGTACTGAAAAACAGAAGACCGAACAGACCATAGATAATGGACGGGATTCCCTGAAGGGTTTCTGTTGTAACGCGGATGACTTTAACCAACTTGCTGCCTTTTTTCGCATATTCAACCAGATAGATTGCTGCGAAGATTCCAAATGGCACCGCGATCACCAGAGATAACAGGGTGATGATCAGGGTGTTGATCAGCGCCGGCATAAGAGAAGCATTGTCGGAATTGTATTCCAGTGCAAATAAGTCTGGTGTAAGATTTCTGACACCTTTTATCAGAATAAAACCAACGAGAAACGCCATAACTGCCACTGTAACAATTGCAGATAACCATACCAGGAGCCTTAGGATGGCAGAACCAGGATGATTTTTCCAGTAGGATAATTTGCTTTTACTCATCTTCTGCTCTCCTTTTCAGGGCTGATACACACAGGTTGATAATCAGGATGAATACGAAAAGTACTACACCTGTAGCAATCAGCGCTTCCCTGTGAAGATCGGTTGCATAGCCCATTTCAATTACAATATTTGCGGTCATGGTTCGAAGTCCTTTGAAAAGGCCCTGGGGCATCCATGTCTGGTTGCCTGCTACCATGATCACTGCCATCGTCTCGCCAATGGCACGTCCGATTCCAAGAACCACGCCAGCTAACACACCGGATTTTGCAGCCGGGAAAACAGTGCCAAACACACTTTTTTCGTGGGTTGCTCCAAGTGCCAGCGCCCCTTCGTAATAACTTGTGGGAACACTTTTTAAGGCTGGTTCTGCGACGCCGGTTACCGTTGGGAGGATCATAATTCCAAGAAGTACGGAAGCCGTCAGCATGGTACTTCCATCATGACCGGTAAGCTGCCGAAGCAGAGGTACAAACACAGTCAAACCGAAAAATCCATATACAACAGATGGGATTCCTGCAAGAAGGTTTACCATTGCCTTTAATGGTGCATACAGTTTTTTCGGACAATAAAATGCAAGGAAGATTGCAAGCAGAAGGGCTGTTGGAACTCCCACCACTATTGCCCCGGCTGTTACATAAATACTTCCAAGAATGAATGGAAAAATTCCATACATTCCATTGGATGGTTTCCATTTCATTCCAAACAGGAAATCTGGCAGACCAATTTTCGCCATTGCCGGGATTCCGTTTGCAAACAGGAAAATGCAGATTAATGCAACGGCTAATACGGAGGTACAGGCCGCTGCAAGGAATACGAATTTCATTCCAGTTTCTTTGATTGATTTCATATAAAGTAAGTTCCTTTTTATTCGGAAAATTGGGATCCTGCAAAACTTTTTGGCGGCTTTGCAGGATTCCTTATTCCTGTTTCATGTTTCGTAACTGTAAAGGTACTTTATTTCTTATTATTTGGTAAGGTCTTCCCAGGTTGTGATGTTGCCTGTGTAAACATCTTTTACCTGCTCACTGGTAAGTTCCTCAACACCGCTGTCGTTGTTTACGATTACTGCGATACCATCTTTTGCGATAACAGTTGCGGTAAGGCCAGCCTCAAGCTCGCTGTCTTTTAAGTCACGGGATGCCATACCAATGTCGCAAAGTCCGTCGATTGCAGATGTCATACCAGTTGTAGAATCGCTCTGCTGAACCTCGATGTCTACTTTATCGTTTACTGCTTTGTAGCCCTCTGCAAGTTTCTCCATAACTGGTGTTACAGAAGAAGAACCAGCTACTACAACTTTTCCTTCAACGTCAGCTGCTGCATACTCTGGTTTGTCGCCAACTGCGATGTAGCCGTTGTCTTCGATGATCTGCTGTCCTTCAGCGCTCATGATGTATGTAATGAAATCCTGTGCAGCTTCGCTGACATCATCTTTTGTTGCAATGTTGAATGGACGAACAACTTTGTAGTCACCAGATTCGATGTTCTCTGCTGTTGCCTCTGCACCGTCGATCTTTACTGCTGTTACGCTGTCATCCAGGGAACCAAGGGATACATATCCGATCGCGTTCTCATCCTGAGCTACTGTGCTAAGCATAACGGATGTGCTGTTTGTGATCTTTGCTGCTTCTGTTGTGTTGTCTACTTTATTTCCATCTGCGTCTTTTTCTTCAATTCCAAACAGTTCGATGAATGCGCCTCTTGTACCGGATCCGTCCTCTCTGGAGCAGATTGTAATATCTCCTGAAGCTGCTGCCATAACTGTTGTTCCCATTGTTGCTACTCCTAATAATGCCGCCATTGCTACTGCTAAACCTTTTTTCATGATTCATTTCTCCTTTTCTTCGCGGTCCTTATGTTTTTTACCTCTCTCGCGATTACAGTATGTATCTTACTGTCCGGATGTAAAATACACTAGCTTTGGAATGTAAAATCATAGTAAAATATAGCAGGGGTATTTTATATGTTTTTTAACAATATTTTCTTTCCTTTCACCAGACATTTCGAAGGGATTATCCGTTGCTTCCACAGCGTTTTTCTTATATAATAGGGCTATATAAAATTCTGTATACAGAATAATCTGTATGTTAAAAATGAAAGGATCTGCCATGAACGAAGAAGAAAAGAAAGCGCCCTGGCTGGATACGCCGGATCCACAGCGTTTTATTAATAATGCAGCGAAGTTTAATGATCTGATGATGATGTACCGATGTGCCATCCGGGAGGTACAGACCAAGCTGGAGGTTCTGGATGATGAATTTTCCGTGGAATATAAGAGAAATCCTATTTCTTTTATTAAGACAAGGATCAAGAAACCGGAGAGCATTTACCGGAAGCTGCAGAAGCTGGGATATGATTTTACAGCGGAGAATATTCAGGAGCAGTTAAATGATGTGGCTGGTGTCCGGGTGGTCTGTGCTTTTATTGACGATATTTATACGGTAGCTGATCTGATTGCCGGACAGGATGATATTAAAGTCATCAAGATCAAGGATTATATCAAGAATCCCAAGCCAAATGGTTACCGCAGTTATCATATGATTGTGGAAATCCCCGTCTTCTTTTCCAAGGGAAAAACACCTATGCGAGTGGAACTCCAGATCCGCACCAACGGCATGGACTTCTGGGCCACACTGGAGCACCAGCTCCGCTACAAAAAGGGAATCGAGGACCTGCCAGGATATGCGGAGATCAGCGAGGAACTGCTCTGCTCGGCCCAGGCGGTGATCGAGACGGATAATGAGATGCAGCGGATCAAGAATAAGATTGGGATGTTTCATGATATCTAACTTACAAAAAAGCGGCTTTACCTATGAATCTTATCTTTCACAGGTAAAACCGCTTTTTTATTTCAGCCACACAAATACACAAAATAGAATAAATAAAAACGCTGCGCCACCAAAAATCAAGCCAACCGTCAGTGACGCCTTCAGCGAAAGCCAGATCATTCCTCTCCGCTCTTCCTTTGTCATCGGCGGATTTTGAAAAGCAGTCAGCTCATCCGGCACATCACTTTCCATCCCCGGCTCTGGCACCTTTACATCAAATTCTCTCCTGCGTTTCGCTGGATCTCCCGGAAGTATCTGCCACGGTCTTCTTGAATTCCAAGGCATACCATCCACATCCATGTTGGCAACCGTATAATCCGGTAATTCTTCTTTCTGCTTCTTTCCCATGATAGAACCTCCTGATCAAAAACTTACAGGCCAGGAAGTCCCCGGCCTGCTTTCTTCTTAGTCATACAGATGACAACGCACCTTATGCCCATTCCCCATATCCTTAACTTCCGGAACCTGAGTCTTACAGATTTCCATGCATTTCCGGCATCTGGTATGGAACTTACATCCCTTAGGCGGATTCGCCGGAGAAGGAATATTTCCTTCCAGGATAATACGGTTTCTCTTCAGATCCGGATCCGGCATAGGAATAGCAGAGAACAGAGCCTCTGTATACGGATGAAGAGGATTTGCAAAAATATCTGCTGTAGTACCAGTCTCCACAAGACCTCCCAAATACATAATACCGATGGTATCGGAAATATGTTCTACAACAGAAAGGTCATGAGAAATAAACAAATAAGTCAGATTTCTCTTCTCCTGAAGTTCCTTTAACAGGTTAATAATCTGTGCCTGTACAGAAACATCAAGCGCAGAAACCGGCTCGTCACACACAACAAACTCCGGATTCAGAGCAAGTGCTCTTGCAATACAGATACGCTGTCTCTGTCCACCAGAGAACTCATGAGGATAACGGTCTTTATGATAAGACTGAAGTCCACAGTCATCCATGATCTTGGTCACATAATCTGCGTATTCAGACTTGGGAACCAGGTTATGCTCTCTTACTGCTTCCCCAATGATTTCACCGACTGGCAGTCTTGGAGAAAGGGAAGAATAGGGATCCTGGAAAATGATCTGCATCTTGGTACGCATATCGCGCATTTCTTTACCAGAAAGACCATAAACATCTTTTCCATTGAAGAGAACCTGTCCGTCTGTTTTCTCAATCAGTCTTAAGATGGTTCTTCCTGTGGTAGATTTACCACATCCGGACTCTCCAACAAGTCCCATTGTGGTTCCTCTTTTTAAAGTAAAGGAAACATCATCAACTGCCTTTACGGAACCAACCTGCTTACCGAACATTCCACCCTTGATCGGGAAATATTTCTTAAGATGGGATACCTCCAGAATGTTATCGGACTGCTGATTCTTTGTATTTTCTGCTGTCTTATTCTCACTCATGAGTTTTTCCCCCTTCCCCTGGATGAACATTTGCCAGCCATCCTGCTTCCGGACGGTCTGCATAGCGATAACAGCTTACTTCATGTGTAGGACTTAATTTGATCACGCCTGGATAGCTTCCCTGACACTTGTCACAGCTAAGCTCACAACGGTCACGGAAATAACAGTAATCCGGCATATCAATAGGGTTCGGAACCTTACCTGGAATACTGTAAAGCTTGTCAACCTTTTTGCCTACAACCGGTTTGGAACGCATAAGTCCAATGGTGTATGGATGAGACGGGTTCTTAAAAATCTCACTTGCAGTACCTTTCTCAACTACACGACCGGCATACATAACAACTACATAATCTGCCATCTCTGCAATAACACCCAGGTCATGAGTGATCAGCATAATGGAAGAATTGATCTTATCCTTCAGGTTACGCATCAGGTCCAGGATCTGTGCCTGAATGGTAACGTCAAGAGCTGTAGTAGGCTCATCTGCGATGATCAGTCTTGGATTACATGCAAGACCGATTGCGATACATACACGCTGACGCATACCACCGGAAAGCTCATGAGGATACATCTTATAAACGCCCTCACTGTTGGCAATTCCAACCAGCTCCAGCATTTCGATGGTTCTGGCCTTTATCTGCTCTTTGCTCATATCCGGATTGTGAAGCTTGGTGATCTCGTCTACCTGCTCTCCAATACGGAATACCGGGTTCAATGCTGTCATAGGCTCCTGGAAAATCATGGAAAGCTCATTTCCGCGAAGCTTCTGCATTTCACTTGTAGGAGTATTTACAATATTGTAAACCTTATCTCCGGTATTAAAACGGATTTCGCCTTCTACAGTCTGTCCCTGAGGACGCTGTACCAGCTGCATAAGAGAAAGGCTTGTTACAGACTTTCCACAACCGGATTCTCCAACAACACCAACTGTTTTTCCCTGGGGAATTTCAAAGCTTACACCGTCAACGGCTTTAACAGTTCCGATATCTGTAAAGAAATAAGTATGAACATTGTCAAACTCAACTACGTTTTCCGGATTCTTCATGGTAGTGATATACTCTGACTCCGGAATATTCTTTCTGTTTCTCTTCTTCTCTATCTCATTGGTGATCTTTCGATTCTCTTTGGAGATTCTTTTGGTTTCCTTAGCTGAGATATAGTTTGCGTTTTTCTTACCAAATAATGCCATATTCGCACCTACCGTTTCATTTTCGGGTCAAATGCATCACGAAGACCATCACCCACAAAGTTAAATCCAAGAACGGTCAGCAGGATTAAGAATCCGGCCGGGATCCATACGAACCAGAAGTTGGTCAATACGTATACATCATTTACCGCATTTACAATATTACCCCAGGAAGCGTATGGGAATTTAACACCGATTCCAAGGAAGCTAAGAGTTGCCTCCATCAGGATAACATCACCAAGTCCCATTGTTGCAATAACGATCAGCTGTGGAATAACGTTCGGAATCAGGTGACGGAAAATACGTCTTGAAATACGAACACCGGTAGCTTCTGTAGCAACCATAAATTCCTGCTCACGAAGAGACAGGATCTGTCCTCGAACCATACGGGCAATTCCCGGCCATCCTACGATACCAAGAATTGCACAAAGTGCATAAATTCGGATTCGCGGATCAATTTTGTAATAATCCATGACAGAACCGATGATAATGTACAGTGGCATTGCCGGAATACAGATTACAACATCAACCACACGCATGAGAATGGTATCTACCCATCCTCCAAAGTAACCGGACACACCACCGATCAGAATACCGATAATACCTTCAATAATGATAACAACGAAACCAATCATCAGGGAAATACGTCCGCCATACATCAGTCTGGTCAGCATATCCATACCGTTTCCGTCTGTTCCTAACCAGTGCTTTTTACTTGGTCCGGAATAAGTATCATTTACAGTAGTTGCCTTCTGGCTTCTTACAACATACTGTGTATTCTTGGTCTGAAGCTGATAGGTTTCTTCTTCACCAGCCTCATTAATGGCTATAAATGTAGAAGCTTTGTCAGCAATTGCCTGTTCTACTGCCTCTTTAAAGGAAAGAGAAAGGAACACACCCTTTGCCTGAGGAGATACCAGAAGATTGGAAACAGTGGCATAAACTTCGCCATCCTTTACAACCTCTATGGAGGACTCTTCCTCTGTTGTAGTCAGCTCATAGGTTGCGCCATCGTATTCAAAGGAAGTATCTCCTGCTTCAATTGCATCAAGTGCTGCCTGCTGGAAATCAAATCCCATCTCTGCATCATTTGCCGCTGCGCTGAATACTTTCTTGGTTGCAAATGCAACTTCGCCGGAAATTGTGATCTGATTCTCACGTCCGGCTTTCTCAATTGTGTAGGTAGTTCCATCTACTTCAAAGGTATTGGCATCATTTGCCACTGCCTCTTCATAGCCTTCTTTGATTTCATCTGTTACTTCTGTATTTCCAGCCTGTTTATAAGTAGATTTCCCTTTCAGTGTAAGAACGGTTGCTACTGATTCTGAAGAATAAATAGCCCAGTAATCTTCACCTTTTTGTTCCAATCCGTAGGTTACGCCATTTGCTTCAAAGGAATCATTTCCCTTGTTTGTGGCAAGAATAAATTTCTGCTGTCCCTGCGCTGGAAATTCTGCACCATTTGCTGTTGTAAAAATATAAGATTTATTATAGGTAGCTCCTGCATAGTCTTTCCATACATGATCTGTTTTACGGAATACCTGGCTCTCATTGTAAGGGCTTACCATACCACCTATAAATGAAAACAAAAACATCGCTACCAGAATTACAAGTCCTGCCACAGCCAGTTTATTGCGGAAGAAGCGCTTTGCAACAAGCATTCCTGGTGAAAGGACTTTTACACGCTGTTCATCATCCAGTGCCTTGGAGGTACTGACATGATCGTCTTTTTTCTTTGTTGGATCTGTACTCATGTTTTTCCTCCTAATTTACTCGTACCCTTGGATCTGCCACAGCGTACAGGATATCTGCGATCAGATTGCCGGTTAATGTCAGAAATGCCAGAAATACCATATAGAACATGGTAAATGGAATATCTCCCTGGGTTAAAGCCTGGTAGGAGGTATATCCAATTCCCGGAATCTGGAACAAAGTCTCTGTAATCATTGCTCCACCGAACAGGTTCGGAAGTGTACTTCCAAGGATGGTGATGATCGGAATCAGAGTATTGCGGAATGCATGATGAGAAACCACCTTTTTCTCCGGAACACCTTTCGCTCTGGCAGTACGGATATAATCTGCATTCAGAACCTCCAGCATATTGGTTCTGGTATAACGCATAAGAGAACCAACACTTACAATGGTCAGGGTAATAACCGGAAGGATCATATGCTGTGCCATATCCAGCACCTTGCCTACACTTCCGTAGGACTCATGCATACGGCTTACAATACCATACAGGTCAACCCATTTCAGATTAATAGAGAAAATCCATTTCAGAATGGTAGCAAAGAAAAAGGACGGCAGCGAAATACCGATCAATGCAAAAACGGTGACTGCATAATCAATCCTGCTGTACTGCTTCGTTGCCGATATAATACCCAAAGGTATGGCAATTATAATTTCCAACAGGAATGCGGCCAGTGCCAGTGCAAAAGAATACCAGATAACGCTGGCAAATTTCTGGGTTACCGGCTGATGGAAAATCCAGGATTCTCCAAATTCACCATGAACAGCTTTTCCAAGCCAGATAAAATAGCCTTCCAGAACCGGCTTATCCAGTCCATAAGCAGCATTTAACTCAGCAACCAACTCATCATAAGGCTTTGCACCCTGTTTCATTGACATATCACGAGCTCTTCCCTCTACATAAGAAGTCGGAAGGGCTCTCTCAATTGAATAAATGATCATGGAAACGAAGAACAGAATCATCGCTCCAAGAAGTACACGACGTACAATAAATTTTTTCATTATATATATTATCCTTTCAGTATCGGGCGGGAAGACTGACTTACCTTGTTCTTACTGGCAGTGTGTCCTGCCGGTTCTGTCCGTTTTACCGGACCGGGTTCCAGATCATGTTTGAAAAAGGCTTTCTGCAAGATGTGCGTCACAATTTGTGGGAGATTTTGTCCGGATGAGGGCGCCGTAGCGGGCTACGGCAACCGAATTCGGGCAAAATATACCGCAAAGTGGGGCGTGCAGATTGCGGGAATGATTTTTCAAACACGCTCTAGCCCAAGGCATACTGCCAGTAAGGCAGTGGGCCCACTTATTATGGTGGACCCACTGCGCTAACAGGTCAATCTTCTTTTATACCTTTAGTTCATTTCGATATTAATGATATCTCCATACCATGGATAGAATGTAGTAACATCTTTCGTAAAGGTATCTGCATTGATACGCTCAGGGCTATAAATAACGCAGTTCTGTCTCTGATAGATCGGAATCTCAACTGCCCAGTCAAGAATAATATCCAGACACTGTTTGTAAACAGATTTTCTGTATTCCTGATCAGCTGTAGAACGGGCATCAATAATATCCTGATCCAGTGTTTCATCATTGATGTGGTAGTAATTGCTCTTTACACTTGCGCTGTGGTAAACCTGATACATATCAGGATCCACTGTTGCCTGCCATGCAGCTGCCCACATTTCTACGGTACCTGCATTTAAAGCATCCCACATAATGTTGGAGTCTGTAACATCATTGATCTCAAGTGTAAATCCGATGGACTCAAGAGCTGCCTTAGCATCTGTAAGGATTGCAAAGCTTGGGTGATCTCCACTTCCGTCAGCGCCGATGATGATCTCATAAGTCATCTTCGCACCTTCCGGAGCTGCTGTTACCTTGCCATTCTCTACAGTGTATCCGGCTGCTTCGAAGAAGCCAAGAGCTGCCTGTGTTGCTGCTGCAAACTTCTCATCATCCGTCATATCGTCTGTGTAAAGCGGATTTCCATCAACATCTACAGAGTAAGCTACCTGATAATCTGCATCAGATTTCTGAGGAGCTGCCCAGGATGTATTGGAGATCGGGTAGTTGATTACGGAAGCAGCATCTCCATAATAGGAATCGATTGCTACATCACGATATACAGCAAGTACAGTTGTAAGTGCTTTTCTTAAGTTCTTGGAAGCGTCAGATCCTGGCTCTCCGCCAACGTTGATTGTGTTAGCGTTAAGACCGATATATCCGTATCCAAGGTTGTCTGTTGCGTTAACGATGATCTTATCACCGCTGAGCTCATCGTTTCCGTTAATGCTCTTGATCTGATCAAATGCAGATTTGCTTCCGGATGGATCGGAAAGGTCGATTGTACCCTGCTCAACACCGGCAATCTTATCTGCGTCAGAAGTCTCACGCCACTGGAGGTACTTAGTCTTAGGAGCACCCTTGTAGTAGTTCTCGTTTGCTTCCATGTATACAGTCTTGTTCTCATATTTCACAAATTTGTACGGACCTGCACCAAGTGGCTGATTGGATTTATCACGTACAGCGGAGAGATCTCCTCTTGTGAAACCGAACTGATTGTTGTCATAATCATAGAGAGAAGCATCCCCATAATAATGCATTGGCTCAACGATTACGCCAAGCTGATAGATTGTAGTTGCCTCGAAACCATCTGTGGTAACCTCAACTTCGTAATCACCAAGCTTCTTGATTCCCTCAATGTTCGCAACTTCTTCACCTTCACCTGCTGCAGTTTTCTGCTCTACCAGGTATTCGGAAGCGATTGTTGCTGCATCTTCATCGAAGTATGCTTCATCGCCATATGCGGCTGCAAGTGCAAGATAGTCCTTGCCATACTGGTCTGCGATCTCATGAATGATCGTATCCTGATCTTTGCCATCTACAGAATAGTTCTCATCTGCTGCGTAAAGCATTCCAAAGAACTCATCTCCGTTAGTAACACCATAAGCATCTGCATAATCTTCCCATGCAGTCTGTGCCCACTCATACTCAGACGTAAGAAGCGGAACAATCAGCTCATCTTTCACTCTTGCAGCAACTTCATCCGGCATATCTGCAAGTGTATTTGCAACATCCTCATCTGTGATGGAATCTGCGGCTGTGGAATTCAGACGGTAGTTTTTCATACCTTTGATATTGGTGGAGTAGAAGGTTGCATTTCCATCATAATCTGTATCAGAAAGTACATAATATGTGAAAATCAGGTCATCTGCGGTAAGAGGCTCACCGTCAGAAAAGGTTACATCCTCACGAAGCTTGAAATTATATACAGTCTCATCCTCGCCCTCTGTAACAGTTACGTCGGAAAGTCCTGTGTAAGTATAATCCGTTCCGTTATACTCATGTGTCTCACCCTCGATACCATTGTAAATAATAGCACCTGTACGGTCACTTCCAAACAGAACTTCACCTACATTCTCTGCGATCTGCTGATCCGGAACTGCCTCGTGGAATAATCCACTGAATTTCTCGGAGAAGTTAGTCTGTCCAATAACAAGTGGTGTATCAGAAGAACCTCCCTCAGCTTCTTCAGCAAAAACAGGTACACTCACTGTTGATGCTGCCATGACACCTGTTAATAACAGGGCCATTAACTTCTTCTTGCTCATATCTTATCCTCCTTTTTTAAGATATTTTATTGTAACTATTCATCAGAGCCTGTTGGAGACTCCTGAGGCCAGCTACTACAGACAACCTGAAAATTTGTTGTCTTATACCTCTCTATTTTACCATGTTTTATTACATGTGCAATAGCTATATGGCGAAATATGTCTGGAATTTTGTCCATAATTGTCAAAAATTGAAAGATTTTCACTCAAAATTTGTAAATTTTGCTTTAATCCGCCAACTTTGCACAGCACTAACACTTCCCAGTACTAAAATCAGCACAGCTGCCGCCTCGAATAATAGTTCCCTTGTTAAGATAAGATTTTCGGAACCTTTTAAAAGAAAGATCAGGTTCGCCACGCTTGTGAAAAGCCCCAGCACTGTGATGGCAATGCTGCATCTCGCCGGACGGCGCACCCCTTTTTCATATTGGGCGCGGGTCATGTGGTCTATATGTTCTTCTGGAATCACCACCTGTGAGTTATCCACCTTCCCCTCCTGCTTTCTGCAAAAAAGGAATAAGGAGACACCTCCCATGATTCCATAGGAAACAGGGAAGACCACCACCATATAGGGAAGCAATATCCAGAAAATCCTGCTGCCTTCGTTATTCAGCATTAGACTGGCAAAATAGATCACAAGGGCGACTGCCATAAACCCGGTATAAAGAAGCGCATAACTTTTCAGCTCTGCGACAGACAGATTGCTGCCGTACCATTTCCCCGTATATTCAAATTGTTTCCCGCTCTGGCGGTAATCATTCCCATATTTTTTCACAAATCTTCCTCGGCTTTCCTATAAGATTACTGTCATTATCTAAACAGTACTCCCGTACGTTCCAAATCTCTTTTCTCCGGATTTTGCCGGAGCAAAATTCTCAGTCCAGTTTCTTATCCAGCTCATCCACGATTTTCTGGATGCAGCCATCTGTAAACGGAACGATAAGTCCCACCTGTTTCAGCATGGATGGATAGAAATCGCTTGCAGACAGACGACAAAGCTTCATATAGTCAGCCCATGCCCCAACCTGGTCTTTCTCCATGCGGATCTTAAACTGGAATGCACAAAGCTGTGCAAGTACATAATCAATATAGTAGAAAGGCATCTCAAAAATGTGATGCTGTCTCTGCCAGTAGCCGCCCTCTTCCATAAACTTACAGCCTGTGGAATCCATATACGGACGGTACTCCTGCTCCAGCCTGTTCCATGCATCTCGGCGCTCCTTCGGAGTCAGCTCAGGATTGCCGTATACAATGTGCTGGAATTCATCTACCATTGTTCCATAAGGAATAAAATCGATGGCATCCTCAAGGTGCATCTTGCGGTAGTCGTCTCCTCTTTCTCCGAAGAACAGCTCGATCCAAGGCTCAGCAAAGAATTCCATGGACATGGAATGAATCTCAGCAGTCTCCATGGTCAGATATCTGGAATGATCACTGATGGGATCCTTGCTGGATACAAAGTTCTGGAAAGCGTGTCCGCACTCATGTGTGATCACATCCACGTCCCCGCTGGTTCCGTTAAAGTTTGCAAAAATAAACGGTACCCCATAGTCCGGAAGCTCTGTCATGTAACCGCCGGTGGCTTTATTTTTACGTCCTAATACGTCAAAAAGCTCATTCTCCATCATCATGTTGAAGAAATCCTTTGTCTCCTCGGACATCTCGGTGTACATCTTACGGCCGCTCTCAAGGATTTCCTCAGGTGTACCGATAGGTGCCGGATCTCCCTGTGGGAAATAAACGCCCATATCATAATAGCGAAGGGCATCTACTCCAAGACGTGTCTGACGGTTCTTGTGCATCTTGGAAGCTAACGGTACAAAAACGTTCTTGATCTGCTCACGGAGCTTCTGCACATCTTCCTTGGTATAAGAATTACGGTTCATACGGCAGTAGCCCATATCAATGTAATTCTCAAAGCCCAGCATCTGTGCCTGTTTGGTACGGTTCTTCACCATCAGGTCATAGATTTCATCGATTTCAGACTGATTTTCCTCAAAGAAAGCGGAAAAAGCATCCCATGCTTTCTTACGGGTATCACGATCCTGGGAGCGCATATGCTTACGCATAAGGGAAAGGTTCAGTTCCTCTCCTTCCCACATGATCTTGGCAGAAGCGATCAGCTTGCTGTAACGGGAAGCAAGGGCATTCTCCTCCTGCATCAGCGGGATCAGGCTGTCATCAAAGGATTTCATCTCCAGTTCCATAGATTTAAATGCAACTGGTCCGATCTTCTCTTCCATATACGCACGGTATGGAGTGGCAAAAAGTACCTTCTTATACTCATTGGTCACTGCATCCAGTTCTGGAAGCTTCTCATTGTAGTAAGTCTTCTCGCCATCGTAAAACTCATTTGTCACATCCCCATCTCTGCGGATATGGGCGATGGTGTAAAGAGTTCTCACGTGATCCATCAGCTTATTAAATTCCTCATGGAGCGCAAACTGCTCTTCCCCGCTTTTTGCAGAGGATGCACGCTGGATAATCTCTTTCGCCTGTGCGATCACTGCTGGAAAATCCACACGGGTGTAAGGCATTTCTGAAAATTTCATCTCGTTCCTCCTTTATAGACGTAAATGGGCGGACAAACTTCCCGAAGCTTCTCCTTCAGAATGCTGTCCGTCCATTGTCGCGTATTATCTACTATAGCATAACTGGATTTAAAATAAAAGGCTTTAAATTATTAAAAAAGCATAAAAACATTCCAATAAGAATTGTCCTACTCTGCTACGCCTTCCTCACCCTCTTCTACGATCTCCATATCATCAAGAGTCTCATCCATCTCTTCGTCTTCCTCATATTCATCCTCTGTATAAGGCGCCTCTGTTACATTGGCTTTCTCCAGAAGAAGATCTGTCACCTTGCTCTCATAAAGGGCATTTACCAGTGTCTCACGGGTATACAGTGCCTCGAAATCAGATGCGGTTTCTCCATAGTAGTCTGCATATTCATTTACATAATCCACATATTCGTCTTCGGTTACTTCCACATTATTTGCCTGTGCATAAGCGCTGATGAAAAGGCGGCGGTTTACAAGGTTCTTCGCCTCTTCCTCGATGTCGCTGTCTGTAACACCAAACATATCCAGCACATCACTTACGTCTCCCCCTTCATCCACAAACATGGAATAACCGGAAAGTGCTTCCTCCTTGCAGGAAGCAAACAGATCATCCGGATACTCTCCTGTAAAATCTGTTTTCTCAATGCATGCGTTGATCAGCTCTTCTGCCTCATCATAGGTGCTCTGTTCCTCGTAGGACTGCTCCAGATATTCCTTTACAGCGGCTTCGTATTCTTCCTTCGTGTCATAACCGGTGTAATCCTTTACATAGTCATCTGTATACTCCGGTGTATTGGAGGTGGTAACATCTGTCACTTCCACAGAGAAATCAACTGTTTTTCCCTGCCAGTTCTCCTGCCAGGTATCGTCATCGTATGTGATGGTAAAATCAAGTTTATCACCAGTGGAAACGCCAGTCATTTTCTCATCAAATTCTGCACCGAATTCTTCCTGTCCAAGAGTGATAAAAGTCTCCTCCGGATCGTCAGCGTCCTCCCCTTCTACAGTGGCAGTAAGTGTCATGTATACAATATTTCCATCCTCAGATGGGGCATCCGTGGACTCTTCCTCGCTGGCATCTGCCAGTTCTTCCTGGATTTCCTCCTGGACCATGTCGTCTGTGATCTCATACGTATACTTCGTCACCTCAACTCCGTCGTAATCTCCCATAGTTACATAATCGGAGGCATTCTGGACCAGATAGTCAGATGGAGTGATCGGGTCAAGGGCAACTTCTTCCTCTGCGTCATCTGCATCGATCACTTCATTATTCTCTACATCCTGGGAAAATTCCGGATCCAGCTCCTCGCCGTTCTCATCCGGATCAGCGACGGTCAGATCCTCATCTGTGCTCTCTGTGGCTGTATTGTCTGTGCTCTCCTGTTTGGAAGAATTGTCTCCGCAGCCTGCCAGAACAGTCATAGCTGCAAGAGCAGCAAGTACATATCTTTTCTTCATATTTTTAATCCTTTCTGTATGTTTCAGGTGTGTCAGTTAATATCAATATAACATTTTCGCAATATTTTGTAAACTTTCTTTTCCAAAGACACTGTTTTTTCACAGATTGCGGTCCTCTATATAAAAAACCTCCATCCAGACTGTACCTTTTGGCAGTCTGGATGGAGGTCTTAAAATTTCAATTCATAAACCGATTCGCCTAAAACGCGGACCCTTTTTATCGTTCCTCGCGGAAATAGGAAAGTCCCAGGCTTTCCGGAGGCTGATTCTCTTTCTTCTTCCGGAAGCTTACCACAACCAGCACGATAATGGTAACCACATAAGGAACCATCTGGATCAAATCTGTAACGTAGCTTGCAACCTTGATTCCAAGAATACTTGGAAGGAACTGATACAGCCAGTAGAGCATACCGAAAAGGTAAGCGCCCCAGATGGCGTTCAGCGGTTTCCAGGTGGTGAAGATTACCAGTGCAACGGCCAGCCAGCCAAGAGCCTCAATCTGCTCTGTGGTCGCCCAGATTCCCTGGTTGTAATCCAGTACGTAGTACAAGCCGCCGATTCCGGAAAGACCGGCACCGATACAGGTTGCCAGGTATTTGTACTTGGTTACGTTGATTCCGGCAGCATCTGCTGTTCCCGGATTTTCACCAACTGCACGAAGATTTAAGCCCACTCTTGTCTTATTCAGCACATAGTGGAGAACCACCGCAAGGATAATTGCCACATATACCAGGAACCCATAACAGAAAACGGTTTTGCTCAGGATTCCAAGCTTGCTTGACAAAAACGGGATCTTCTTGGAAAAAGAAGCATAAGCCATCGGTGCTGCAGTATAACTTGCGCCGTTCAGGATAAATACGCCAAAGAAATTGGCAACACCCATACCAAAAGTGGTAAGTGCAAGACCGGTTACATTCTGGTTTGCACGAAGGGTGATGGTCAGGAAACTGAAGATCAGTCCGCCTAACATGGAAGCCGCGATGGCAGCCACAAGTGCCAGGATCACACAGATCCAGCCCTTTGGATCTGCGGAATTTTTCTCATAGAAATAGGAGCTTGCAAAACCTGCAAAACCGCCAAGATACATAATTCCAGGAACACCCAGGTTCAGGTTTCCGGATTTCTCAGTGGTGATCTCACCCATGGAACCAAACATGATGATCGTTCCAAATGGAATTGCCCTGATGATCCATGCAATCAGATTACTCATTTAGTGCACCTCCTTTTTGGAACCACGGAAAATCATCTTATAGTTGATAAAGAATTCACTTCCAAGGATAAAGAACAAGATCACACCTTCAATAATACTTGCCGCATAGTCATTCAGGCTGTATGCGGAAGCGATCTCTGCTGCACCTTTGGAAAGGAAGATCAGCAGGAAGGAGATCAACGCCATATAAAACGTATTAAACTTGGCAAGCCATGCAACAATAATAGCTGTAAATCCGTTTCCGCCTGCAGAGGTAGTGGAAATGGTCTGGTCTCTTCCGGCTACGATCAGGAAACCAACCAGACCGCAGATTGCACCGGAAATGATCATGGTACGGATGGTCACCCATTTTACATTGATTCCTGCATATCTTGCAGTGTTCTCAGATTCTCCAACAACAGTGATCTCGTATCCCTGTTTGGAATACTTCAGATAGAAAAACATGACGAACATCAGGATCACAACGATCAGGATGTTGATGTTATATCTCTGTCCCAGGAACTGTGGGAACCATCCAACCTGTGTGGACATGTTCAGTTTACCAAGGCTGGAAGCCTTTCCACGAAGGATGTTGGTCATGCAGGCCACAATACTGGTTGCCACATAGTTCATCATCAGGGTAAAAAGTGTCTCATTTGTATTCCAGTATGCCTTAAACACAGCTGGGATAAAGCCCCACAGACCACCTGCGATGACGCTGGTAAGGAACATTACCAGGAAAAGCACCGGTGTGGGAAGGCTGGCTCCGCATTTTACCATGACCATGGCAGTGGCAAGACCGCCCATGAGCACCTGTCCCTCTGCACCAATGTTCCAGAAACGCATTTTAAATGCAGGTGCAAGGGCGATACCAATACAGAGCAGAGTTACCAGGTCCCGCATAGCCCAGGAAAAACGGATGCTTGTCATAAAAGTACCGTTAAACATAACTACATATACAGATAAAGGATTCAGTCCGGTTACGCTGTAGATAAAAACTGCATCTACAACCAGCGCCAGTAAAATGGCAGCTGCGCGAACCCATACTTTGTAGCCGAAGCTGCTTCTGTCACGCTTTATAATTCGGACTAAGGGTTCTTTTGTTTTCACTTCACTCATTTATTTCCCCTCCTTCCGAAGATTTGTCATCAGCAGACCAACCTCTTCCTTGGTGGTTGTTCTTGCATCCAGAATGCCGTTCTCCCTGCCTCCGCAGAGAACCAGAATACGGTCGCACAGATCAATGAGCACATCCAGGTCCTCACCAACATAGACAACTGCAACGCCTTCTTTTTTCTCCTCGTCCAGAAGATTATAGATTGTATAGGAGGTATTGATATCCAGACCACGTACTGCATAGGCAGTCATCAGGACAGTTGGTGCCTCTGCGATTTCACGGCCTACCAGAACCTTCTGTACATTACCGCCGGAGAGCCGGGATACAGGAGTATTTAAGCTTGGGGTAACAACCTCCAGCTCTTTTTTTACCTTTTCTGCCATTTTCTTCGGGGCACGCATATCGGTAATCGGAGATGGACCATTTCCATAACTCTTTAACAGCATATTTCCAGTCATACCCATGGAACCAACAAGTCCCATTCCAAGACGATCTTCTGGAACAAATGCAAGATGCACACCGGCATCCCGGATTTTCTTTGGTGTTTTGCCAACCAGCTGAAGGGGCTGGTCTTCTTTACCTTTTTCATAGAATTCAATGCTGCTGCCCTGAGCTGTAATCTGAAGTCCTGCAATGGCTTCCAGAAGCTCCTTCTGGCCATTTCCGGAAATTCCCGCTATACCAAGGATTTCTCCGCTGAAAACATCGAAGCTTACATCGTCCAGCACCTTGACTTCCTCACGGTTATAAACAGTCAGATGGGAAACGGAAAGGCGTTTCACAGGATTTACAGGCGCAGAGCGTGCAATATTCAGTTCCACCTTCTTGCCAACCATCATCTCTGTAAGGGAATTTTCTGTAGCTTCACTGGTCTCTACTGTACCTATGTACTCCCCTTTTCGAAGGATTGCCACGCGGTCAGAAATCTCCAGAACTTCGTGAAGCTTGTGGGTAATGATGATAACAGATTTGTTATCTGCTTTCATGTTTCGGATCACTTCAAAAAGTCTCGCCGTTTCCTGAGGAGTCAGAACTGCCGTAGGCTCATCCAGGATCAGGATGTTTGCTCCTCTGTAGAGAACTTTTACAATTTCCAGAGTCTGTTTCTGGGATACACTCATCTCATAAACCTTCTGGTTTAAATCCAGGTCAAAGTGATATTTATCGCAGATAGCCTGGGCTTTTTTCTTAACCTCTTTCAGGTCAAATTTCTGTTTCTTATCAAGACCGAGGGCGATGTTCTCAGTGGCACTGAATACATCGATCAGTTTAAAATGCTGGTGGATCATACCAACCCCCAGATCGTAGGCATCTTTCGGAGAGCGGATCTCCACCTTCCTGCCGTCTATCATGATCTCGCCGGAATCCGGAAAATAGATACCGGAGATCATATTCATAAGAGTGGTCTTGCCACTTCCGTTTTCTCCCAGAAGGGAGAGGATCTCACCTTTTTTTACGTCAAGGTTGACATTTTTGTTGGCAACAACTTTTCCAAATGTTTTGGTAACATTTTTTAATTGAATGGCATATTCCAAAGTGTTGTGCCTCCCTTCCTGTTTTTATGCACAAGACAAACCCGGTTCTTCTGATTTTGCCCTGTTTCGGAGCGTTTTGCTAAAATCTTACGTCCGTGTAGACTTTAACTTCCCACTCACGTAACAAAAGGGAAGCCTTTTATAGCTCCCCTTTTGGATTTCATGTAATTCGTTACTGTCTGTAAATCACAGCAGCATGGTTCGCATTACTGCTTATTCAACAGCGTCTGCGTCCTCTGTAATTCCATCAATACGAAGTGTAAAGTATGGAGCGCTTCTGAATGTGGACTCTGCAAAGTGTCCATCCTCGATAGCCTCAACAGTCTCGCCCTGATATACAACAGTTGCAGGATCAGTTGTGTAATCCATGAAGGAAAGGTCAACCGGTGCAGAAGTAACTTCCTCACCGCCTACAGTAAATGTAGAGGTATCAAATACCTGAAGAGAACCATCTTTCAGTTTGCTCTCTACGTCAGCAACGTAGTCTGCAGTTCCTTCTGCACAGGACTCACCAAGCTCTGTGATTCCTACTGCATTGTCATTATATCCTGCTGACCAGTCCTGCTCAAGATCACCGCCGCCCATTACAGTTGCGATGGCATGTTTGTAATATACTGCCCAGTTATTTGTAGCAGAGGTAAGTGCTGCTGTAGGAGCAGTCTCAAGCATATCAATGTTATATCCTACAGAGTAGCAGATCTTGCCATCATCATGAAGCTTCTGTGTAGCTGCAGGAGCACCTGTAGAATCAGCATGCTGTCCGATGATCACACAGCCGTTTGCAATAAGTGCCTCAGCTGCTGCACCCTCTTTGTCAATATCGAACCAGGAGTTTGTGTATTTCACTTCCATTACTGTGTTCGGAACAACGCTCTTAACACCAAGGTAGAATGCAGTATAACCGGAAACAACCTCTGCGTAGCTGAATGCTCCAACATAACCGATCTTTACATTGCCATCTGCATCAAAGCTGTCTGGCTGTGTTTCTGTGGTAAGAGTGCCATCCTCAAGAATCTCTTTCAGCTTCAGACCAGCTACAACACCGGATACATAGCGGGATTCATAGATGTTAGTAAATGCGTTCTTAAAATTCTCGCATCCGCTGATTGCTGCAAAATCACCTGTCATGGAAACGAATGTTACATCCGGGTATTCCTGGGCAGCCTGTACCAGATAGGTCTGATGTCCATAACTGTTACCGATCACCAGGGAACATCCCTGTCCAACAAGATCGATTGCTGCATCATAGCAGCTGGAATCTTCCGGAACTTTGTATTTCCAGATGATCTGGCTGTCGTCAAGGCCCAGCTCTTTCGCAGCTTCCTTAACACCAGCGATATGAGCTGCAGAATATCCTTCTGTCTCATCACCTACAAGAATAACTCCCATCTTGAAGTTCGGATCAGCTTCTACGCTGTCCTCGTCAGCGGCATAAACAACAGAAGCGAAGGCGGTCATTGCGAGCACCATCACTGCTGCAAGAAGAAGACTGACAACTTTTTTACACATTTTCTTCATTTTACTTCCTCCTTGATATTTGTAATTTGCCTGAGACTTCCTACGATTTCTGTAATTTCCGGCTGTGGATATTGAAATATCGGCCGTCGGACATTACAATACGTAAGAAAAATCTTAAACGTTATGACCATTGTATTTTTTTTCCAATTGAATGTCAACCATTTGCATACAATTCAAAAAATCTTTTTGAACAAATGATAAACTTTTTGAAAATTTATTCACACTCTTGTCAACTTATGAACAGTTTTAGAGTCATATTTCTGCTGAATATTAAATCCAGCCTTTATTTTCGTTAAATCCAGGTGTTACAGCCGCACATGATCATTCTTCTTATTTTTCATGCGAAATGCCCGCGGTGTCTCATGATAGCGCTCCTTAAATACCCTGTGAAAATAACTGTTATTCTCATACCCCACTGCCGCGATCACGTCACTGATGGGAAGGTCGGTGTCACACATCAGCTCCACCGCCTTGCTGAGACGTTTTCGCTGCAGAAGTTCCTTAAAATTAAAACCAGTGGTTTTCTTGATCATTTTGCTCAGCACATGCATAGGAAGATGAAGCATGTCGCAAAGCTCGGTCAGGGTGGCGGTGCGGTATTTCTGCTCGATATAGTCCAGTGTGGTCATGGAGATCATATTTTCATACTGGTTTGGAAGACGCATCTCCACATACTGGACGGAATCCAGAAGATAAAGGAAAATAAGCCCCATAGTAGTCTGGTTGATCCGGTTCTGGTTGCCCCTTCCCGTTACCAGGGAGTAGATCATATTTTCCAGAAGGTTCTGGATCTGAAGCACCTCGGATACTTTGAAATGAAGATATTCCCCCTGCTGGTTGTCCCGGCGGAGCACATTTACCAGAAAATCAGCCAGCACGTTATTGCTTCCTGCCATGGAATATGCTACATCGAAAAACTCCGGCAGAACCATGAAATTAATGGCGATATCGTTCTTTCCCGCTGCCAGGATCTCGTGATGAGTGAACTGGTTCAGAAATAGCAGCTCTCCTTTTCGCACAATGACCTGTTTGCCATCTATAATATTGGTAAGGGAACCCTCACAGACGTAAAGCACTTCCACATAATTGTGGCGGTGAAGGGGAAAATGCACGAAGCGGGTGTGGGTGCGCACTGCGATCAGCTTTCCCTCTTCCAACATCTTGCCACTGTCCACAGTGAAATCGCTGCCGGAGGTGTAGAGATCTTTGTCCACCTCTGCTTCCCCATTTAAGATTCGTTTTTCTTCTTCTGTAATTTCCCGAAGCTGTTCCAAAAGTTCCCGCTGCACTATACACACCTCCCATCAAAGTTCTTATAAAGCGCGCCGCCTGTTCTGTGGACAGCTGCCTCAACTTTGCCCTGGCTCCTTTTTTCATACGCACATTATACACATAAAAAGAAGTTAGTGTCAAAAATTCTTTTCACACTAACTTCTCTTCTTATCTTATTCCGTTGCTGTCCACAGCCTGACCAGTAACCTTATTTCATTCCCTGGGGCAAAATGGGCCACCGTCTTATTTCTTTTTTCTTAAAACCCTGGTCGCCAGCGGCTGCATAACTTCCTCTTTGGTTCCATAGAGCACTTCATATCCTGCCGGAACCGGGACTGCCTTTGTTTCTCTTGCATAGTTCTGGATAAACAGATATTCATTTTCCTGGTTTTCACGTAAGGTGACGGAAACGCCTGCCGGTATAAATTCCAGCGGTGTCTGAACCTTGGCCTCTTTCGCAGCACGTCCGTAGAAATCGCTGTAGAAGGCCTGTTCCATATCTGCACCAACATAATATACGTGGCCTTTTCCATATGCTTTATGTGTCACCACCGGAGTTCCTGCATAGAAATCTTCGCCGTAATGCATAAGCACCTCTGCATCGGAAACCTTTACCAGCTCGCATAAGTTTTTGCAGGTATAGGTTCCGCTGATTCCAAGATGATTGCCAGGCTCTGAAACTCCATGGTTCTCTTCCCAGTCATAAAGGGCATCGATCTCCGCAGCGCGAAGTCCGGCTGCTTCCATAAGCCCGTATGGGGTGCCGCCAAGGAAGCACTTGTCTGTCTCATCCACAAGGCCGGTCCAGTAGGTGATCACCAGTGTTCCGCCATTTTCTGCAAATGTTCTTAATTTCTCTTCGTATCCATCCTTGAACATATAAGCCATTGGCGCTGCCACAATCTTATAATCGGAAAGATCGTGTTCCATAGAGATCACATCCACGTTCAGCCCCTGCTCCCGCAGAGCCCGGTACTGCTTCTGTACTGCTTCTGTGTAGAACATATTCTCATTTCGTGGTCCCTGTACCTCCTGGATAGCCCAGTTGTTCTCTCTGTCATAAAGAACTGCTGCCGGAGCATTCATCTGGCTGCCGCAGACTTCCTTCAGTGTCTCCAGAGCCTCTCCAACCTCAGTCACTTCTTTAAATACACGGGTGTCGTCTCCGCCGTAGTGGTCGATCACAGCTCCGTGGAATTTCTCAGAAGCACCCTGGCTCTGGTGGAGCTGGAAGTACAGCACACTGTCAGCACCGTGTGCCACAGCCTGCAGGGATGCTGCAAGGAGCATTCCCGGCTTTTTCAGCTTATTGATTGGCTTCCAGTTGGTTGCAGATGGGCAGGATTCCATAAGAAGGAATGGCTGTTTTTTAATGCTGCGCATAAGATCATGCTGCATACCAGCATCAATGGCAGTAAGAAATTCCTCTTTTTTGTGCCAGCCCGGATAATTATCCCAGGATACCACATCCAGAATGTCACGGAATTTCTTGTAGTCCAGTCCGTTGTAATCGTACATCAGATTGGCAGTTACCGGCAGCTCGGAACCGCCCTCACGGATCGCAGATACCTCTTCTTTGATAAAGTCGATGGTACGGTCTGTGACAAAGCGTCTCCAGTCCAGATTCAGTGCGTGAAGAGCATCTTCTCCCTTAGGTGAGGGTGCCTCGATCTGATCAAAGCTGTTGTAAATATGGCTCCAGAAGGTGGTGCACCAGCTGGAATTTAAATTCTCAATGGTTCCATATTTCTCTTTCAGCCATTCCCGGAATTTCTGCTGGCAAAGCGGGCAATAGCATTCTCCTCCAAACTCATTGGAAATATGCCACAGAAGCACGCCCGGATGACTGCCAAGTCTCTGGGAAAGCAGCTTGTCCATTGCATGGAGCTTCTCACGATATACCGGAGACGTATAGCAGTGATTGTGTCTGCCTCCGAAAAATCTTCTGGTGCGGTCCGGATCCATACGGAGAACCTCCGGATATTTGTCCGCCATCCACTTTGGTCTTGCGCCGGACGGAGTTGCAAGGATCGTGTAAATGCCTTCTTTATACAGATTGTCAATGATCTGCTCCAGCCAGTCCAGATTGTACTTTCCTTCTTCCGGTTCCAGCACAGCCCAGGAAAAAATTCCTACAGATACGGTATTGATATGTGCTTTTTTGAAATATTCAATGTCTTTTTCCAGAATGTCCGGGCGGTCCAGCCACTGTTCCGGGTTATAATCACCGCCGTGTAAAAAACGGCCGTATTCTATTTTTTTCGCCATTTTGTCCCCTTTCTGTTACTGGTCACAGGGTGAACAGTAACCCCTTTCTCAGATTCCCTTAAATACAAAGGAAAATTCCATTGGCTTACTTACATCCAGCAGATACTCTTCGTGAGTACGTGCTCCCCAGCTGTCGTCTCCTCCGATTCCCATCTGGTCTTTTGCCACACGGACTACGGTATAGTGAACTTCCGGCAGCTCATATGGATGCATGGCATTCTCCATCTCATGTGGGGTATAAGGAAGTGCTGAGAACATCATCGGACCATTTTCCTGATCCATTTCAAAGAGCATTCCTCTGCCCTTTCGGTCTGTGATCTTCGCCCATCTTACCTCTTCCTTGGCACCGCATTCCTGTGGAACCATGTATCTGGCTACGTTATCCTTTACCATATTGCTGTAGATTCCAAGCTTAGCGCCTTTCTTGCGGTCTGCATAAGTCTCGGATTCTCCAAGGCCATACCAGGTTACATGATCATAATCCGCATTGAATTTGAAGATCACGCCAAATTCCGGCATATCGCCAAGTTCCTTCACCGGATCATAGGAAAGGGTGGTACGTACTCTTCCATCGCCGTAAACCTCATAAGCAAGTGTACATTCAGCTGCCGGAGTGGTAGGAAGGAAGTACCGGTAGGATACTTTTACAGAATGCTCTTTTTCCTCTACCTTCGGCTCATTTCCAGGACCGTAGGCAGCGCCCCGGTATTCCTTATGGCTGGCATACAGGCTGGCAAGTTTCCACTGTCCATAGCGCATGGCCATCAGGTTTCCACAGTCGTTGTCTGTTGGTGCACGCCAGAAGTTTGGCTTCGGGATTGCCTCGATCATTTCTTTTCCTGCATATTTATAAGAGACAAGTCCGCCGTTCAGTACGGAGAAAAGCACCTCAAATTCTGCGCCTCTTACCCCGATATTGTGGGTGCTGCGGATCACATCCAGATGGTCGGTGCATGGTTTCACAGGTGCTTCCACCTGGTATACATACTGTCCGAAGGCTACCTCATGACCAGCCTTCGCCCACGGCTTGTCCTCTTTCAGATGGAAGGAAACAGTCACGGTGTACTCGCCGGATTTCTCTTCTTTCTTAAATGGAAGGGCATATTCTTTTTCGCTTAAAGGAGGGACTGCTGTGTCCATAGCTGCGGTACGGATCACTTTTCCGTCTTTCTGAAGAATCACCTTGCAGGCAAAAGTATCTGTATTTACAAACAGATTCTTGTTGATCACTTTCACTGAATCAGCAGTTACCTGTGCGGTAATGTTCTGGTAATTGAATTTCACTTCCTGCATTTTCGGGGAAGCATCACGGCTGCCGCCGTAGGCAATTCCGTTTCCACTGAAGTTATAGTCTGTAGGACGCTCGCCGAAGTCTCCGCCGTAGGCCTGGAATTCCTTTCCATAACGGTCTTTTTTGTAAATGGACTGGTCAATGTAATCCCAGATAAAACCGCCCTGGTATTTCGGTTCTGTGTCTGTGAGATCTGTATATTTATGCATTGCACCGCAGGAATTTCCCATAGCGTGTGTGTATTCGCAGCAGATGAATGGCTTGGACGCATCTTTTGCAAGGAATTCCTTGATTGCTTCTACAGATGGATACATCTGGCTTTCCATATCACTGGTGTCGTTGTATCTGCGGTCATGGCACAAGCCCTCATAATGTACCAGTCTGGTCGGATCTACCTTTCTGAAGAACTGGGACATTTCAAAAATATCCTTTCCTCCGAAAGACTCATTTCCACAGGACCAGATCAGGATGGCCGGATGGTTCTTATCTCTCTGGTACATGGAATTGGTGCGGTCCAGCATCATCTGCAGCCATTCTGGTTTGTCGTGGGGAACTACATAGGTGTAATCCCTGGTAAACTCAGCTACATCCCAGGAACCATGGCTCTCCAGGTTTGTCTCATCGATCATGTAGAGACCGAATTCGTCACAAAGCCGGTAGATCATGGAGGCATCCGGGTAATGACAGGTACGGATGGCGTTGATGTTGTTCTGCTTCATGGTTGTCAGGTCTTTGCGCAGCTCTTCTTCGGATACGCATCTTCCTGTGATGGAACTGAATTCGTGGCGGTTTACGCCTTTAAACACAATTCGTTTTCCATTTAAGGTCATGATTCCGTCTTTCATTTCAAAGCAGCGGAAACCAACTTTCTGAGGGATCACTTCCTGGAGGGCACCGTTCTCGTCAAAAACCTCCAGAACCAGGTCATAAAGCTGTGGATCCTCTGCACTCCAGAGAACCGGGTTCTCCACGGTCCAGGAAAATGTATCCAAAACGCCCGCTCCGGCACTCTCTTTCTCAGTACCAGTAGTGCCTGCCTCTGCAGTATTTTCGCCAAGGCACTTCTCCTCATCAATTACGGTCTGTCCATTTTTCGACAGAACAAAATGTACTTTTCCTTTTCCCCAGGTGTTGGTCTTAACCTCAAACTGGGCTTCCTTAAGGCTCTCATCCGGGATGGCGCGAACCTGAAGATCATACACATGTACTGCCGGCACTGTGTACAGATAAACCTCTCTGTAAATTCCGGAGAAACGGTAGAAATCCTGGTCCTCGCACCAGCTGCTTGCGGTCCACTTGAACACCTGGGCTGCCAGCTTGTTTTCCCCTTCTTTCACATAATTGGTAAGTTCAAATTCTGACGGGGTAAAAGAGTCTTCACTGTATCCCACAAACTGTCCGTTCAGCCAGAGGGCAATTCCACTCTCAGCACCCTGGAAAGAAATGAAAAGACGTTTTCCCTTCATCTGCTCTGGAACTGTGAAATACTTCACATAGCTTGCCACCGGATTGAAATGCTCCGGGATCTCACCTGGATGAATGTCCTCATGGCCTTCCCATGGATACTGTACATTGGCATACTGAGGTGCATCGTAGCCCTCCATCTGGATATGGGCTGGTACCCGGATATCGTCCCAGTCTTTGCAGGAGTACTCTTCTTTTTCGAAGCCTTTTATGGTATTTCCATAGTTGCGTGCATAGTGGAACTTCCAGATTCCGTTTAAGCTGTGGCGGTAGGAAGTCTCACCTGCGGATGCTTCTTCCTGGTTTGCATAGCTGATATGGTCGGAATGGGCGTCCATTCTTCCATCTTTAAAATACTCGGGATTCTTAACTAATGAATAATCAAATTCCTTCATATATGATCCTTTCTGCTACTGTTCACAGGTAATATTCCGCGAAGCGTGCTGCTGTGAACGAAGTGAACAGTAACTCCTTTCTCTACAAACATTGCGGTCAATATTTTGCGCAGATTTTATTATAGTAATGTAACTCTTTTATTTCCATGGAATTTCTGTAGAACATTATATAAAAATCATCCATATATTACTGTCCCTTCCATTCACAGACTCTTTCCTGTAAATGACCATCATCCATGTTCAAAAAAAGGGCGCCGCAAATAAATCGCAGCACCCTTAAATTTTCAATCTTATTTCACCGCACCGGTGATACCTTCTGCAAACTGTTTCTGCAGAACGAAGAATACAACCATGGTCGGAATGGAGCAGAACAATACACCGCACATCAACATACCGTAGTCAGTTACATAACCTGTGATCAGGTTGGCGATCAACATTGGCATTGTGATGGCTTTGTTGTCTGTCATAATTACCTTCGGCCATAAGTATGCGTTCCATGCGTTCATGAAGGTAATAACAGCGGCTGCCGCATAGGTAGATTTCATTGTCGGAATAAACATCTGGAAGAAAATTCTCACTTCGCTTAAGCCGTCAATACGGGCAGCTTCGATAATATCCACCGGAAATGCACGTGCATTCTGTCGGAACATCATGATCATAAACGGTGTGGAAATGATCGGAAGGATGAAACCGATGGAGGTATTCAGAAGCTTCGCTTTTGAGAACATCTTAAACAATGGAACCATAGTAGCAACCTGCGGAACCATCATGGCAAGAAGAAGAATGGAAAACAGTCTGTCTTTTCCTTTGTCATGATAAACTTCGAATCCGTATCCGGCGATGGAACAGATCAGAAGGCAGATCACAGTAGTCAGGATCGCATAGAGGAAAGAGTTTCCAAGAGCTCTCCAAAGTGGCTGCTGGGCTGTCAGGTTCTTAAAGTTCTCCATAAAATAACTTCCCGGAATAATACGTCCACGGGATACATCTGTGGAGGTATTGGTTGCTGCTGAAATCATCCAGTACAGCGGGAAAACGGAGAAAAATGATACAATGATCAGAAAAATGTATGTAGGAATCAATCTTCTCTGGATTGCGGATTTGTTTTTCTTAGTCACGAGTATCACCTACTTTCAAGTTGATAAATGCCAGAATCGCTACCATGATAAAGATAATAAAGGACATTGCAGCTGCATATCCAAAGTTCGGCACGTTAACAAAACAGGTATTGTAAACATAATGTGACATTGTGATGGTAGAGTTTGCAGGACCACCCTTTGTCAGGTTCATGGACTCATCGAACAGCTGTAAGGTACCATTGATGGACATGATGAAGGTCATGATAATTGTTGGCTTCAGAAGCGGTACTGTAATCTTCCAGAAGGTTTTCCATCCGTTTGCACCGTCGATCTTTGCAGCTTCATAAACAGAATATTCAATATTCTGAAGTCCAGCCAGGTAGAAGACCATGTTGTATCCGGTCCATCTCCAGATCAGGGCGATGATGATAACGATCTTCGCGCTGGTGGCATTTCCAAGAAAGTTATAGCCAGTGGAGAGGATTCCCATTTTCATCAGAACACTGTTGATCAGACCATCTGTTGCAAACATGGAACGGAAGATCAGGGAGTAGGAAACCAGGGAAGTCGCACATGGAAGGAATACACATGTACGGAAAAATCCTTTGAACTTCAGGTCCTTGTTATTCAGAAGCTGTGCAAGCAGAATAGCCAGGACCAGCATGATCGGAACCTGAATGATCAGATACAGGAATGTGTTTGCAATGGACTGCTGGAACACTTTATCTGCAAGGATACGTTTGTAGTTGCTGAAGATCGGATCTGCAAAACGCATATTTGCGCCAGCACCTGTCTGCAGTGAAATGATGAAGGCACGGATCATTGGGTAAAAACTCATGATGGCGATCATGATAGATGCCGGTGCCAGGAATATCCATCCGGCTGCTTTCTGTTTGGTGGCCAGTGTCATACCTTTTTTCTTGGAATTCACAGGAACTCCTCCTTTCAAGCCTAAGTTATTGCCAGTTTTTTGAATAGAAAACGGAGGACCATTTAGCAGTCCCCCGCCTCCCTATACTCATTTCTCATTCAGTCTAAATCACTTTCAGAAAGGATTACTCAGTCATCTTGAATGCTAATGTATCCTGTGCTTCCTGAAGAGCGTCGTCCTTAGCTGTTCCGTTTACGATATTTACAACAGCTGTGTTAACGCACTCTCTTGCCTCATAGTGATATGGAGTCTTTGTGAACTCCGGAATATGAGAAGAGTACTCTACGATTGTTGAGAAGATCGGCTGTCCGCCAAAGAACTCGTTTGGCTCGTTGTAAACATCAGACTCACCAGCTGGCAGGTAGCAGGAAATAGCACCTGTCTCCGGAAGGATTGCATCATAGAACTCTGTGCTGGAACCAAATGTGCTTGCAAGGAAGTCCTCAGCAAGCTCTACGTTCTTGCAGTTAGAGGTAATGTACCAGGAAGATCCACCGTTGTTTGCATAGTTTGTAGCTGTGTCAACACCGTCAACGCTTGGCATTGTGGTGATTCCCCATAAGCCCTTCTGATCCTCTGTGGACATCAGAGTAGCTGTGATCCAGTTACCATTTACAATACCAGCAGCCTCGCCGCTTGTGATTGTGGAGATGTACTCATCCCAGTTGTTTACAAGTTTTACAACGTCGTTCTGAACCAGCTCTGTGTAAAGGTCGATACATTTCTCAGCTGTCTCATTGCCAACGATATAAGCTTCACCATCTTCGTTTACGAAGTTAGCGCCGCAGGACTGGATCATCATCATAAGTGTATCGCCGCCTGTTGCTTCGCTGGTAAGAAGGTATTTGCCGGTTTTTTCGTGAACGTCTTTACCGATTTCTTCGAATCTGGACCATGTGATGTCTGTAAGGTCATCCAGTGTATATCCAGCTTCCTCAAGGATATCTGTACGGTAGCAAGCGATAACAGCACCGTTATCAAACGGAACACCGTAATGTGTATCATCAACCATGGAATAGGACTGTTTCAGAGCTCCGAAATCATCCCAGTTAATGTTCATGTCTTTCAGATCTGTGAAAGCATCTGGATATGCTTTCAGGAATTTCTGATAGCTGTTGTCCTGCATAAGAACAATATCAGGAAGTGTGCTGTAGTCACCAGCGTTAGCTGCTGTAGTAAGCTTGGTCTGGCAGTCATCAGAAGATGTCTCGATGATATCTACTGAAAATCCCTCATGATCTGCTGCATACTGGTCAGCTGCGATCTGCATGGACTTGATATTGAAGTTCTGGTCCCATGCCCATACGGTTAATGTGTTGTCGTTATCCTCTGCGGATACAACTGTTGCTCCAGCTGCCATGGAAGCTACCATTGCACCTGTGAGTAATACGGTAAGCATTTTTTTCTTCATTGAAATATCCTCCCTTAAAATTGTTTCTCTGTATTTCTTATGAATGTATTATACCATTCACCTGCAGGGGGATGTATGCAATACCGCCCATATAATGTGCAATTTCGACCATTATATCTATTGGGGCCTTCTTCATCTTTCGTTCATTTTTTTGTGTATTTTCGTCAAGGTTACGAAATCCGTCGTTTATTTTCACCAACAGGCACAAGAAAAATTTGATTTTCTGTACTTTTTCACAATATTTCTATGTATATTTTGTGAACTATTCACATTTTTTCATTTCTATTTTATGCAAAAAAAACTTTCTGCGGATATCGGGTTTTCATAGTGTGGAGCATTTCTTCCGTGAGATCCAGAAGCAGTTTGATCTTCCGCCCGTCTTCCTTAATGATCATGGTATAATAAGGAGTATCTTCCTCATAGGAGGTGTAGTCGAACTTCTTTAAGTGCTCTGTTCCACCGTTCTTTTTGTACCTGGCTACAGCTTCATGCCAATGGGGAGCTACCACTTCCAGCTGGCGAAGATCCAGCTCATGGGCCGTTTTTCTATATTTGTTTCCGTAGATCACGTCGATGGTGAGCATTTCATTTTCCATGGTGTACTCGTAATCTCTCTGGCAGAAGGTTCCATAGATGAAATATAATCCTGCCAGGCAAAAACCAGCCAGAATAAAGGCCTGGGAAATGGTGATTCCCATAACCACAAACACAACTGCAAAGAAAACCATGATCTTCTTCAATACCCCGGAAAGCTTCTTTTTCTTTCTGGATACCTGTTCTACTATTTTATAATCGTACATGTTACCATCCTTCCTCTGAATGAATATCAAATTTCAAAAGCTGCTGTTCATAGTTCTCCGGGCGCTTCCGCCATTCTGCCGGGGACATTCCCATCATCTGCCGGAAATTCCGGTTGAATGTGGAATTGGTAGTAAAACCGCATTTGTAGGCAATGTCTGCAATGGACTCGTCCGTCTTTTTCAGGATCTCGCAGGCAGTCTGGATCCGCACCTTGTTTATATATTCCAAGGGGCCCATATGCATGTAAGAAGTAAATACCCGCCGGAAATGGGTCTCGCTGATGTGGCAGGCCTTTGCCAGATCCCCGATCCGGATGTCTTCCATATAATACTGGGAAATATAGTCTATGGAGCGGGAGATCATGTTGCTGATCTTTCCCTTTTCTTCTATATTCTCATCTTCTGCGGAACGGTTCATCCTGGCAATCTCCGCGAGCAATGCCAACAGGATCCCTTTCGCTTCCTCCAGATAAAATTCCTCGCTTGTGCGCATGATTTCCAGAATCTTTATGATTTTATCCGAAAGGCTCCTGTATTCAGCTTCTTTCAAACAAAGTGCCTTGGAATAAATACGCTGGATCATTTTCTCAGCACGCACCGGAGTTCCTGCAGCAGTCTGCAAAAAGCCCTCCACGTCAATAAACAGATATTCCCATTTGCTGATATTTCCCACATCACTGGTTGTCGTATGGGGAAAGCTGGGTGGGATGATGGTGAATTCCCTTCCGGCGAAGCGAACCTTCTCTTCGCCCAGCACCAGCTCTCCTTCTCCGCTGTAGCAGAAACCGATTTCCAGATAGTTATGGAAGTGAAGGTAATCCACATCCCTTCCATAATTCTGCACCCACTTTTCACCAAGAAGTGCCAGAATGGGGATTCCATCCTGCATCTGGTAATAGCGGAATTCCATTTTCATTTTTCGTTTTTTCGCCATGTAGTCTCCTATAAGTCCATTCTTAAAACAAACACTTTCCTAAGCACCCAGCAGTTCGCATAATGCAATTCACTTTACTCCCAAATCACATTCTGCACTCCTGTATTTTCCTATCATACCATACTTTCTTCGTTCCATAAACACCAATCTCCCCGCTCCTTCTTGTAAAAAAGTATTTTTTCTGTTATGCTCTTTTCATAATTTCATTAGAATGAAAGGGAGACTTTACTATGTCCGAAGCACAGATTTTATTATATAACTTTAAAGAAGAAGACCGTCTTCGCCAGATCCACAGGTATTTAAACAAACACAAGGTTTCTGTCCGTATGGTACAGCCATCGGAATATCTGGAAAGTCTTGGGTTTCTCTTTGAGATCCCCGGATTTGCTAAGAATCCGGTATTTAACCTGGGAAAGAATTTTCAGGAAGAAATGATGGTGCTGAAGGATTTTTCCAGTGAGCAGCTGGATGAATTTCTGGCTTTCTTTAAGGAAAACGGAATGCCGTCAGTAAGCCTGAAGGCTATGCTCACTCCGGTAACCGTTCATTGGGATTCTGTGAAACTGCACGAGGAGCTGATGAAAGAGCATGCCGTAATGCACTCCCGCAAATAGCCCCACATAATTCAACCATCCACTCTCCTGCCATTTGTCAGGTCAGCCCGATGACTTTTTTCATTTTCTGTATTGTCTGCACTTTTTCAAACATTCTCCAGGACGCGAAAAGACCCTGCACACGGCAGGGCCTTTTCTTTATTACCATTTAATCTTTTTAGACTATCCGATTAGTACAGTTTAGCCATCTCTTCGATGTTGTCTGGGTTGAACTGAAGAGGAGCACCAAGAACAACTTCTGTGCCGCCGTCATCAGCCTCTGTGATTGTGTAGTCACCAAGGTCACCAGCTGTAAATGTCTCATCAAGAGCACCTGTGATCTCATCGTTGATCAGAGCGATTGTTGTCAGAGCGGAAAGTTTTCCAAGGCCCTGCATATCCCACAGATAGAAGTATGGGCAGGAATGCTCATCATCAGCACCTGTGTACTCAAGCATCTCAGATGGAAGTCCAAGACCTGTCAGTTTGCAAGCAGATCCGTTGTCCTGAAGGTATTTAGCAGCTGCAGCGATACCAACTGTTGTAGGTGCGCAGATAACTTTCAGATCTGGATATTTCTCAAGAAGAGCTGCTGTCTGGTCTGTAGATTTCTGTGGCTCGTCATCGCCATATGCAATTTCAACCAGCTCAAGGCTTGAATATTTGTCATCACTTTCCATGATGTTCTTCATAGCATCGATCCATGCGTTCTGGTTAGCTGCCTGAGAAGTAGCGGAAAGGATTGCGAACTGTCCCTCGCCACCAGCGATATCAAGGACTGCGTCCAGAAGAGCCTGGCCTACAGCTACGGTACCAGCCTGGTTGATGAAGATCTGACGGCTGTCTGGGTTTGTAGCAGAGTCGAAGCAGGAGATCTTGATTCCTTCGTCCATAGCTTCCTGTAATTTAGCCTGAAGAGCGTTCACGTCGTTTGCGGAGATGCAGATTGCATCATAGTCCTGAGAAATCAGGTTGTCAAGAACTTTGATCTGAGCATCTGCTGTAGCTGCCTCTGGGTAAACAGTATCAACTGTAGCACCCTCTGCCTCAGCTGTCTCTACGAAAGAAGAAGCTGCGATTTCGAAGAATGCGTTACCAGCGGATTTACCAACCAGTGCGATTTTCTTTCCGTCAGCGGAACCAGCCATAGCCGGAACTGCGGATCCGAGGATCATTGCTCCACAAAGAACTGCGCTTACGATTTTTTTGTTCATGTTTTTTTCCTCCCATGGAATAATATAGTTTTTATTTGCTACTGCTCCGCCTTCTGCGAAGCAGTGAACAAGCTTTATAAGGTTACATATGAGTTAGTTAAGGAATTTTTATTTTACTGTTTTCGCTTTTTTCTGAATCTCTTTGATGATGTTCGGAAGTGCAACTGCACCGATCAGAAGCACACCGATGATCAGCAGGATAACCTGCGGATGAATGTTTCTCTGTCCAAGACCAACACGAAGGCAAACGATAATAAATGCGGAGATCAGACCGCCGGCGATATTACCTTTACCACCTGTGGAGGAGATTCCTCCGAATACTGCCATTGCGATGGCGTCCATCTCAAATCCGTTACCAGTTGTGGTGTTTGCACCGAATGAAGAAGACATCAGGAACAGTGCGCACAGACCGGAAATCGTTCCCATCAGGGTGTAGATGATGAAACGGATCTTCTGTACATGGATTCCAGAGTAGTAAGCTGCAAGACGGTTGGTACCGATTGCGTATACCCTGCGTCCGAAGGTACATTTTCCAAGGATAATTGCTGCAATGATTCCAAGGATCAGAACCAGGAAAAGAATGTAAGGAACACGTCCTACTTTTCCGCCAAGTGCTGCAAATCCTTCTGTATTTGTTACGGAAATACTTCCGCCGCTTCCAAGAACGATCTCAGCGATACCTCTGAAGATGATCTGTGTTGCAAGTGTTACGATCATTGGAGGCAGCTCCTGGAATTTTGTGAGAACAAATGCGTTTACTGCACCGCAAAGTGTTCCAACAAGAAGTGTAGCAAGGATAACCACGATAAATGGTGCTCCGGTGTTTGCTACGATACAAGCCATTGTTGCGGAGAGACACACGATAGAACCAACGGAAATATCGATCTCACCAAGTACCAGAATGTATGCCATCGGCAGCATCAAGAAGATTTCTGCCAGATAAACAGGCATCTGACGAAGCAGGCTCTTCATATTATAGAATTCTGAAAAGTTTGCACAGAAAATATTTACTGCAATAAACAGGAGTACCAGAATGCCTTCCCAGCTGAAGATCATCTGTTTTACGGGGCTTTTCGGCACGTTGTTAATACTTCTACCAGATTTTCCAGCCATGATTACATCTCCCTTCCCTTTAATGCATTTTTGTCAGCTGTACGCTGTAAAACAATGTTTACAACAACTACTACAAGAATGATGACACCCTTGATGGTATTCAGCCACAGCTGATCGAAGAATGGGATCAGCGGAAGTGCTTTTGCGATAGTTGCAAGGATCAGGGATCCAAGAAGAGCACCAAGTACTGTACCACGTCCACCACTCATGCTTACACCGCCGATAACGCAGGCTGCGATAACATCCATCTCACCGCCCTGCTGCATATCAGGCATTGCGGAAGCGTAAATGGAAACCTGAAGGGCTCCGCCAAGACCAGCAAGAAGACCCATGATGGTGTAAACAAGAAGCTTAATGTTCTTTACATTGATACCGGAAACTTCAGCTGCACTTGGGTTACTTCCTACTGCGTAGATTCTTCTTCCAAGTGTTGTCCATTTCATGAATACGAAGAAGATCACATAGCAGGCGATGATCACCCAGATTACAAGGCTCATTCCCAGGAATTTTGTTGTTGCAAAATCTTTGAATTTACCAAGGGCTGCTGCACTTGCCCACTCACCGTTGTGGGAAACCAGATATCCCATTGCACGGTAGATGTACATGAAGCCCATTGTTGCGATGATCGGAGGAACGTCAGCTCTGGAGATTACAAGACCTACCAGGAAGCCACATGCGATTCCGATTGCCAGTGCGATCACAAATGCCAGGAAAGTACTGGAAATGTGGTCATATTTCAGAAGCATACCAATTGACATACCTGTCAGTGCCAATGTTGACATGATGGAAATATCAATTCCGCCAACCAGCATGACGCACAGCATACCAAGTGACATTACCATTGTTACCGCGTTGTTTTTCAGCATATCCGTCAGAGACTTAAACGTAAGGAATGACGGGCTGATGATTGTGATCACTACGAAAAGCAGAACCAGGATCACTGCAAGCAGTGCTTCACGGGAACCTGTCAGCTTTTTCATGAAAGATTTCTTTTCCATTAGTTAGCTGCCCCCTTTCCTGATGTACCTTTCTCCATAGCCAGCTCAAGGATCATCTCCTGAGTTGCTTCTCCTCTTCCAAGCTCACCAGTCTTGCGTCCGTTGCACATAACAACGATTCGGTCAGCCATTCCGAGGATCTCAGGCATTTCAGAAGAAATCAGGATGATGGCATAACCTTTCTTTGCAAGGTCACCCATGATCGCATAAATCTCAGCTTTGGCACCAACGTCAACACCCTTTGTAGGCTCATCCATGATAACGACTTTCATCTCCTGGCTAAGAGCCTTGGCAACTACAACCTTCTGCTGGTTACCACCTGACAGAGAGCTTGCCGGCTGGAAAATATCCACTGCCTTGGTATCAACCTCTTCCAGAAGTCTCTTGGAAAGATCTCTTTCTGTCTTCTCGTCGTTGAAGCCTTTCTTTGCATATTTGCTGATGGTTGGAAGGGTTACGTTTCTTCCAAGTCCCCAGCTCATGATCAGACCTTCTTTCTGACGGTCCTCAGGAAGAAGGATGATTCCTTTCTCCATTGCGTCAGACGGCTGTTTGATATGTACTTCCTTGCCTTCCAGATAAACCTTACCTTCATCTGGTCTTGTGATTCCACAGACGCTTTCTACAACCTCTGTACGTCCTGCACCAACCAGACCTGTAAGACCTACGATCTCGCCAGCGTGTACATTGAAGGAAACATCTTTGAAATATCCGGTACGGGATAAGTGCTCGATACGAAGCATCTCATCACCGATCTGAACCTCCGGTTTCGGGAACAGATCCTTGATCTCACGGCCAACCATGGCTTTGATCAGGTCTGCATTGGTGATTCCATCTACATCATAAGTACCAATGTACTGGGAGTCACGGAATACGGTAACTCTGCTTGCCAGACGGTACATATCCTCAAAACGATGGGAAATGAAGATAATGGAAACTCCTTTTTCTTTTAACTGGTCTACGATTCTGTAGAGCTCTTCGGATTCTCTCTTTGTAAGAGAAGCGGTAGGCTCATCCAGGATCACGATCTTTGCATTTGTGGACAATGCCTTTGCGATCTCAACCATCTGCTGCTGGGCTACACTTAAGGTTCCCATTTCTGCAGTGGAATCGAAATCTGCATTTAACTGCTTCAGAAGCTTGTTAGCCTCCTCATTCATGGCTTTCCACTGGATCATGTGATTCTTTTTGATCTCATGGCCCATGAAAATATTTTCAGCCACTGTTAAGTGTGGATAGGATGTTGGGTGCTGGTAAACAGCTGCAATTCCTGCTTCCTGTGCATCCTTTGGTCCTTTGAAATCCACTTTCTGGCCAAACAGGTACATTTCGCCTTCTTCTGCTTTATGTACACCGGTAATTACTTTAATGAAGGTAGATTTACCTGCACCGTTTTCGCCCATCAGTGCGTGAACTTCGCCTGGTTTTAACTGGAACTGTACGTTGTTCAGTGCTTTTACGCCGGGGAAAATTTTCGTAATGCCTTTTAATTCAAGAACATATTCAGACACGGCTTTTTCTCCTCCCTTTCTTGATCTGGTATTATTCTATCATTGGTCACTTTGTTTGGAAATGGGAAAATATTTTGAAACAGGGTAAAATATTTTCCACTTAATGGGTAAAATTTTCCACTGATCTTTCAAAATTCCACAAAAAGCGGCTCCTTTGGTATCGTATTTTGGATATAATTGTGGTATGATGAGTGAGGTATTTTTTATCAATTATGACCTCCGGATTTTCCCGGATGAAATATAACGGAGATTTATTATGAAATTACTGATCGTAGATGACGAGGAGCTTACCCGTACCGGCGTGATCTCTTCTATTGACTGGCCGTCCATCGGGATCCAGGAAGTACTCCAGGCAGATGATGGAATCAACGGAATCGAAGTTGCCAGAGTGCACAGGCCAGACATTGTTCTGTGTGATGTGCGTATGCCCCGTATGGATGGAATTGCCATGCTGGAGCGCTTGGAGGAGATCCTCCCGGATATTGTTCCTGTTTTTATGAGCGGCTATTCGGATAAAGAGTATTTAAAAGCAGCTATCAAGCTAAAAGCGGTAAATTATATTGAGAAGCCTCTGAACCCGGCAGAAATCCGGGATGCCATTATCGAAGCCCGTGATCTTTGCCTGGAAAAAAAGCGCACCAGACACAACGAGTCCATCCATTCCATGGAAAGTGCTTCCCGTCTGGCTCTTCTTCTCACACAGCCTTACGCCCATGCCCGGGAAAGCATTGACCAGCTGATGGCGGAGCTGTCCCTTTCCATCAGCGCTTCCACCACCTTTACCGCAATTGTGCTTAAGACGGATACAGAGGAGGATCTTCCCCTTTCGGAAGCAAATACCATGTACCTGTCTGTACGGGAATTTTTGAAAACCTTCCATATAGACTGCATTTTTGTGGAGAAGCGTGTGCAGTACATGGTTTACTTTTTGTTTGGACCTGCCCCCGGACCTGCGGTGCGAAAAAGCATTGAGGAATTTTTCTGTAATCTCTATTCCCGCTACAGCAGATTTTGTATTGCGGCCGGAGATACGGTTACTGGAGTGTCCAGAGCTTACCAGTCCTATACCTCCGCTGTTATTTCCCTGCAGAGCAGCTTCTTTTTCCCAACAGGTACTTTTCTGTCACCTTTTTACCAGACGCCTGTTTCCGAGAAACCAGCAGAGCTTCCTGCCAGCCCGGAGAATGAATTTCTCACTCTTCTCACTGGGAAAAATAAGGAAAAAGCGGAAGCCTTCCTTGACAATCTGTTCCTGTATTATAACCAGAATCAGAATCTTCTGCCCAACCAGGCTAAGGATCTTTATTACAAATTGTTCCGAGCTTTGGACGATGCAGCCCATCAGCTGAAACTAACCCTGTCGGATACCCAGGAGAACTTAATAGATACCCTGGAGAAGATTTTTTCTTATAATGAAATGCACCAGAAGCTGGTGAAAAAGACGGAAGATTTCTTCCAGACTGCAACCAGCACAGAAGAAGAAAATTCCACGATTTTCCTGATCAAGGATTATATCAGTCAGAAATATATGAACGAGACCTTATCTGTAAAGGATATCAGTGATCATGTATTTTTATCCACCTCTTATGTGTGCACCTTCTTTAAGAATGAGACAGGTCAGACCCTGAACCAGTATCTTACAGAGTACAGGATGGAAAAGGCCAAGCAGCTGCTGGCGGATCCCAGGTATAAGATTACAGATATTTCCTCGCGGGTGGGATACAGTGATGGAAATTACTTTAGCAAAAGTTTTAAGAAATATACGGGATTTTCTCCTTCTGAATATAGGGAGAAAATGAGTTAGATTTTTATGTGGCTTTTAAGTCCCTCAATTTTCATTTTTGAGATCAAATTGAGGGGCTTTCTTTATTAAAAAGGAGCGTGAACATATTTGCGTAAATTTAAGCAATGGTACCAGGATCTGAGCCTGCAGTCCAAGTTTACCCTGGTACTTCTTCTGATCGTGGCAATTCCTGCCATCGCCATTATTTTCTTTTTCTATGGAAGAGCCTATGACATGGTGGTTTCCTACACCATCCGCCAGGAACAGGACCGTTCGGCAGAGACAGCCCCGCTGATCGAGGAATCCATTCAGAAGATCCTGGATGTAAGTGAAGAGATTTCTTCCCTGGATTTTTACCAGACACTTTTTAAGAATGCCATAACCGGATCCTTCACAGATCTGGCAGATTCCCAGGATGCGGCATCTTTTTCCCGGAAGGTGGAGCAGCTGATCGACGATACGCCTGTCACCAATGTCAAAATTTATCTGGAGGTGCCAAAGGATTCGCCTTCGGATATGAATGCACTGCTTGAATCCGGAGATCTGAAGGATACCTTTCTTCCCCTAAGTCAGGTGCGGGGAACCTACTGGTACGGTATTTTCCGTGGAAGCCGCGTTTCCCAGCTTTTTTGTCCTTCCTTCTATCTTGGTACCAAGGAGCAGAAGGCATACGGGGATCAAGCCTACATTACCCACGCCTCTGTGATCTATGACAGCGGAACTTATGATGCTTACATGGCAGTTTATTATTCCGGAGATGATTTTCAGCAGATTTTATCCGGAAATCTGACTTTGGACGGCAGTGTTTCCTACATTATGAATGAACGAAATAACCTGGTGTCCGCTTCCAGTAATTCCCTAGCAGGAATTTACTGGCTGGATTATGACAAGATTATGGAATCCTACATGTCTTCCAACAGTTTTGTGGAGCAGGATATTCTGGGACAGACTGTTTATGTTGGATTCTACCGGATCAAACAGCCTGGCTGGTTTATGGTGACGGTACTGCCCTCCCAGCCTTTGATCACACAGAGTAACATTCTGGTACTGCAGTTTTTGTCCATTTATATTGCAGTGCTGGTGCTTGCCTTTTTGCTTGCAAGTACCTTATCAAAATCCATTACAGGGCGAATTTCTTCTGTCATCAGCCAGATGCGGACAGTCCGCCACGGTCCGCCGGTGCCCATGGACAGCCCCAGCGCTCACGATGAAATCGGTGATCTCATTGACACCTACAACTACATGACAAGGAAAATGAACCAGCTGATGGAAAAGCAGGCCCAGGCTGCAGAGGATCTTCGCATTGCAGAGTTCAATTCCCTTCAGGCGCAGATCAATCCTCATTTTCTTTATAATACCATGGATATGATCAACTGGATGGCCCAGCAGGGTCGTACTTCCGAGGTATGCAACGCTGTGCAGAGCCTTTCCCGCTTCTACAAGCTGACGCTTAGCCGTAAAAAGGGAATCAGCACCATTTCCAAGGAGGAAGAGCATGTTTCTATTTATGTTCATCTGCAAAACATGCGCTACCATGACAGTATTTCTTTTATCTCCGACATCCCGGACGAGCTGATGGAATACCAGATTCCCAAGCTGACTCTGCAGCCAGTTGTAGAGAATTCTATTCTCCACGGCATTCTGGAAAAATCATCTAAGTCTGGAACCATTGTACTTACCGGATGGATGGAGGATGGGGATATTGTGCTTCTGATTTCCGATGACGGAGTTGGAATTGCACCAGATAAACTGCCCGTGATTCTTTCCGGTGAAGGAACCAGCATTTCGGGGGGAACCAATATTGCCATTTATAATACCCACAGAAGACTTCAGGTACTTTATGGAGTGAATTATGGATTGACTTATTCCAGTGATGTAGGGAAAGGGACCGAGGTGCAGATTCGGATTCCAGCGAAGAGGGATGAAATCTCTGGCGAAACGCCAAAGCCCCTGTAAACTGATATTTTCAGCGCCGTCTTACGCAGGTGGCGCTTTTTGTATGAAATTTTACAGAAGATAACAAACGGGAGAGTCCGCAGGCTCTCCCGTTCATTGAATATGAATATGTGCACAAAACCATATAGATGGTCTTATTATTGCTATTATTTACACAGCGCGAAAATTATCTGGTCACGATATCAACCGGTACGTTGAAGATCTTAGCAACCTTCAAGATTGTATCGATATGTCTGCCTGTTGCAGCTGCCATATGATGTGTCGGGCCGGCTTCGCTCCAACGATTTACAAACTCTCTTGCGCCACATGTGAAACGTGTTCTCATGTTGGTATCACCAAAGGAAAGGATCGGTCCCTCCTCATTGATTCCCTCAGCAACAACGAATTTGAAACGTCCGTCACCATCCTGTGTAATTGCAAGATAGGTAACCGGGCCTGTGTATGGATAGAACTGTGTCAGATATCCGCCGCCTGTTTTGCCGTGGAATACTGGTACGATCTTCATGGTAGGCTTCTTATCAGAGATATCAGCATCACCACTTCCAGAGTGACCGATAATGCAGATGTCATCATTGAAGTCAATGGAGTACATCTCAGAAAGCTGGCCAGTACCGGAAATTGTTTTCAGAATACTCATTGCCATAGCAACCTTCATGTCACCCTCAACAGCACATGCAGTACCCTGTTTGATCAGCATGGAGAATGCCGGGATCAGCATGCTGTCAAGGACACCAGCCTTGCCCTGTGCAAATCCATCGTAATGGGAAGCGATCATTCCAAGATGCTCGTCCTTTACCCATTTCTCAAATGCTACAACGTATTTTGCCATATCCCATACTTTCTCGATTGTTCCGCCACCTTCGATATCAAAGGTATCCAGAATATCCTGAGCTTTTGCACGGATTGCATCCTCATCTGTGATGTCATCAGCGATTGCCCACATTTTCTCCCAGTCAAACTGTTTGGTGTAGAGGAACATTCTATTGTACAGGTTGGTCTCATCAATGTAAAGATCCATCATACCAGGATAAGGTCTTCCAATCTGTGCAATGTTTGTATCACGGAATCTTCTTCTTACCTGAGCTGCTTTGCACCAGTCTTCGATTTCAGCCTGAACGCCTGGATCTCCGCCTTCTACAACACCTGTGATAACGGCGTGTCTCTTGCCAGCTCTCTCAAGGTCTGCAACAGCTTCTCCAACAGCACCGCAGGCATAGCCTTCGCCAAGCCATGTAGCAATGTCTGTATGATCGTAATCCAGAGCTTTCAGTTTCTGAACATTTACCAGAACAACCGGAACATCAAGGTCACGGATCGCAGGAAGCATATTGTAGGATGTAGCATAGGTTAACATCTGAAGAAAAACGAGATCAACGTCTGCTGCACGGAATTTATCTCCAGCAGCCATAGACTCCTCTTTTGTTGTTACCATTCCTCCATCGATGATCTCTACGGTATCCGGAATTGTTTTCTTGAATGCCTCGTACTGAGCCTCAAACTCTGACACCAGTGACGGGAACTGAGGCAGATATGCGCCTAAAGCAATAGAAAATACACCAACCTTTGCTTTTGTGTTTACTAACATAGTAGTACCTCCTGTTTAATATAATTAAGGCTAAAATTAGGCCTGATATACTTTGATTCCGAAGGACTCATGAATGGTGGTACGAGCCTCTTCGATAGATCCAAACTCTCCAGCTTTTAACATCTGAGCGGTAATATTACCGATTGCAGTTGCCTCTCCAGGACCAGCGTGGACCTCTTTGCCTGTTGCTTTTGCAGTCAGCTCATTGAGGTATCCTGCATTGGAACCGCCGCCAACTACATGGATACGGCTGTAGGTTCTGCCCGTCATCTCTTCCAGTTCTTTCGCTGTCTTTGCATAGCACTCAGCAAGGCTGGTATAGATTACAGTTGCAATCTCGCCTAAAGTCTCCGGAACCTTCTGTCCGGTTCTGCGGCAATAATCCTTCACTTCCTCTGTCATATTCTCAGGGGAAAGGAAGCACTCGTCATTTGCATCTACTCTGGACGGGAAGTCCTTTGCTTCCTCTGCCATCTGGCAGATCTCTGCAAATCCATATTTATCATCAAACTCATGACGAACTGACTGGATCATCCAAAGTCCCATAATGTTCTTCAGATAACGGAATCTTCCTGCATAACCGCCTTCGTTGGTAAGGTTCATCTCACAGCTCTTCCTGGAGCAGTCAGCCTTCTCTCGCTCAAGTCCCATCAGTGACCATGTTCCGGAACTGATGTAAATGAAATCGTCGTCATTTGCAGGAACTGCGAGAACTGCAGATCCAGTATCATGTGTAGCTGGTGCTACCACTTCTACATCAAAGCCAACTTCTGCTTTCACTTCTTCTGTAAAATGTCCGATGCTTGTACCAGGCATGATCAGCTTCTGGAACATTTTTCTCGGATATCCCAGCATGTCGATCAATTCATAATCCCAATCCTTGGTGTCCGGGCTTACAAGCTGTCCAGTAGTAGCTTCTGTGTACTCACAGGTCTTCTTGCCTGTGAGCAGATAATGAAAGTAATCCGGTACATGAAGCATGGTCTCTGCCTGCTCTAAATACTCCGGATGTCTCTTCTTCACTGCCATCAGCTGATAAACGGTATTGAAAATTGCTTTCTGGATACCGGTACGTGCGTAAAGATCCTCAAGAGAAATGGTCTTGTATACTTCCTCGTCCATTCCCTCTGTTCTGTGATCACGGTAACCAACTGTATTTCCAAGAACCTTGTCATTCTTGTCCATCAGTACGAAGTCAACACCCCAGGTATCAACCCCCATGCTTACCGGAATCTTGCCAATCTCTTTACATTTCTTAAGACCGTTCTTGATTTCCTGGAAAAGTCTGTCGAATTCCCAACAAAGCTCGCCGTCTTTCTTTACCATTCCGTTCTCAAAACGATGAACCTCCTCAAGCTCCATCTTTCCATTCTCAAGATGTCCAAGGATCAGACGTCCGCTGGAAGCACCGATATCTACTGCTAAATAATATTTTGCCATTTTAATAAAACCTCCTCAATTGTAAAATTACGCTGTATGAATGTTTTCGTTCCCATACAGCCGCCTTCATAATTGATGATATCATAGTACTATAATATCTATCAAGATATAAGAACCTTGTTTGTCAAAAAAAGTGTCCTTATTTGCAATTTTTCCTGTATTTCAATATCTTCTCTTTCACCAGAAAACCCCCGGGGCAATGCCCCAGGGGTCTGTTTTATTCACAGTTTATAAACCTGCAAACATTGGACGTTGTGTCGTCTCTTTACTTTTTAATTAGTCGTAAAGGTTTGGAGCAATTTCTTCAGCGTCGATGTTTGTAGAATCATACCAGTAACCAGCTGTAGGAACATCCTCAAGCTCCTGTCCGTTAGCTGCTGCTGTCAGAGCATAGATTGCATAGTAGCCCATCATCAGAGGAGACTGTGTAACTGCGCCAAGGAATGTGCCATCTGTTACAGCTGCTTTAATGATAGAACCTGCGTCGAAACCAACACCGATAACGTCGCCGTTAGCTGCGTCAGAACCAAGAACGTTCAGGTTAGCGTTAGCTGCAAGAACACCCTCTGCAGAAACCTGGTTGGAACCGAAGATTGCGATACAGTTTTCCTGGGAAAGGATAGCCTGAGCCTCTGTGGAGCAAAGCTCTACAGTTGTCTGTGCCGGAACTGCAACCTGGATAACAACGTCTGCGTCAGCTTCTTCTGCGTCAGCACCTTCTGCTGCATTTACATAGAACTCATTACCTTTAACTGCTACTGTTTTTCCATCAGCTTTAACCAGCTCGATCATCTTGTTGATGAATCCTGTACCACGCTGCTGGATGTTAAGAGCTGTAGCATCCTGGTTAACCTCACCGATGATAACCTGTCCATCAGCGTTAGCGATAACATCTTTGATTGCCGGATACATATTCTCAGCTGCTACAGAACCAGCCTGATTGTTGTCTGTGCAGACTTCACAAACTACAGATCCTTCCGGAGCATCAGCGATACCAGTATCAAATGTAACAACCGGAATTCCTTTGTCAACACATGTCTGAAGAGCTTCCTGAACAGAAGATGTATCACAAGCTGCAAGTCCTAATCCAACAGGATTAGCTGCGATAGCTGTATTGATCATGTTAACCTGGTCAGCGATATCGGACTCACTGTTTGGTCCCTGTGCTGTATAGGTAACACCTAATTCTTCTGCTGCTTTGTCCATACCTTTCATAGCTGCTTCCCAGTATGTAGACTGGAAGGATTTAACCATCATAGGGAACTCATATGCTTCGTTAGCTGTAAGTCCATCAAACTGGTCTTCCGGAGCCGCCATAACAGTTGTTGCTGCTAAACCAGATACCATTGCTGCACAGAGTACTAATGCCATAACTTTTTTTGCTTTCATTTACTACTTCCTCCTTGAAATAAAATAATTATATAGTTTTTTATGATGATACGTCGCTACACTCTCCGACGCTTCACATCCGTTATGAAATTGTTGCTGTTTACCAGCTGTTCTGCTTATAAACAGAATTTTACTTTTCTTCAGGCTGACTGTCTGTAAGCCAGCCTGTATAATTCAGTTGTTAGTGTACACTTTTTTTCTCTTTCAGGATATCGATCAATACTGCAACGATCAATACAACACCTGTAATGATCTGCTGCCAGTTTGCCTGCAGACCAACATATGGAAGACCGGTCTTTAACAGCATGATTACGAAAATACCTACCAGAGTTCCTACTACAGATCCATAACCACCGGAAGCTGAAACACCACCAACGAATACACCGCCGATTGCGTCCATCTCAAGTCCGGCACCAGTACCAGGCTGTACAGTAGGAGTTACTGCTGCGTATGCGATAGCTGCAAGTCCAGTAAACAAACCGCAAACTACGTATACCATTACATGATAAAACTTAACATTGATTCCGGAAAGAGCAGCTGCTTCTTTGTTGGAACCAATTGCAATGGTGTAACGTCCGAATTTTGTATGATTCAGAACGAACTCCATCAGAATTACCAGAAAGATCATCCACAGAAAACCAAGTGGGTAACGGGAAGCGCTTCTTCCCTGTCCGATTGTCAGTTTAAAGATGGAATGGAACCATCCGCCTGGCTGATTCAGTGTTGGCCATGGTGTAGCACTGCAAAGAGAACCAGCACCACGGGTAATCATACAGGTACAAAGAGTAGCAAGGAATGGCGGCAGGTTCATGATACCAATGAGAACACCGTTCAATGCGCCGATTGCAATTCCAAGCACTACACAGAGCAGCATTGCTACTACTACTGGAACATTGTTGCTTCTTACAAGTGTTCCGCCGATCAATGCGTAACATACCATACCAGTTCCGATTGACAGGTCTACACCGCCTGTGATAAGCGGGAATGTAACACCGATTGCCATCAGAAGGTCATAATATGAGAAATCCAGCATACTCAGGATTGTGGTGTACTGTCTGAACTCCTTACTCATAAAGGAGAAAACAGCAGACAGTGCAATGATAACCAGCAAAACAATAAATCTCTGATCACTTAAAATACTTTTTTTCTTCTTAGCCATGACGTCCTCCTTAATCGATATTCCGTGTTGCCTTATTCATGATGTGTTCCTGTGTAGCTTCAGAAATATCAATATTTCCTGTCACCTTACCTTCACACATAACAATGATTCGGTCACTCATTCGGAGAATCTCGGTCATTTCAGAGGAAATCATAATAATGGATTTTCCTTCTGCTGCAAGCCTGCTCATTAACTTGTAAATCTCGTTCTTCGCACCAACGTCGATACCTCTTGTAGGCTCATCGAAGATCAGGATCTCACTGTCACGGGTAAGCCATTTTGCAATAACTACCTTCTGCTGATTACCACCAGAAAGATTCACTACCAGCTGGTCTGTAGAAGGAGTCTTGGTTGCAAGCTCTTTTACATATCTCTCTGTAACTTTTTTCTCTTTTGCTTTGTTGATGAATAAGCCGTTGCAATAATCTTCCATGGTAGCCAGGGTTGTGTTCTCTGTTACAGATTTCTGGACAACAACTCCATATCTTCTTCTGTCCTCAGACAGATAACCGATACCATATTTAACAGCATCCTGTGGGCTGTTGATGGTTGCTTCGTGAAGCTGTCCATCTTTACCCATAATGGAAATCTTACCGCCCTGTTTCGGATCTGCACCAAACAGTGCTCTGGCTGTCTCGGTACGTCCTGCTCCCATCAATCCTGAGAAGCCAAGGATTTCACCTTTACGAAGTTCAAAGCTTACATCCTGAACCATCTTGCCTGCGTTCAGATGCTCTACCTTCAAAACAACCGGAGCATCTGGTGCAACCATGCTATGATCCTTCGGATCTTCGTAAATAACACGGCCAACCATCATGTTGATAATATCTTCTTTTGTACTGTCTGCTGTGATCAGGGTTCCAACATAGCCACCATCTCGCATGACAGTTACACGGTCTGTGATGACCTTGATCTCATCCATACGGTGTGAGATATATACAATACCAAGATTCTTCTTACGAAGGTCTTTGATGATTTCAAATAAATCCGCAATCTCCTTCTCAGTAAGAGCTGCTGACGGCTCATCAAAAATGATCACCTCAGCTTTGTGTGAAATAGCTTTTGCAATCTCACACATCTGCTGCTTACCAACAGTAAGATTACTCATTTTTTCTCTCGGATCGATTTCAATATTCAGATCCTGAAATAATTTCTTGGAATCTTCGATCATCTTCTTGTCGTCTACACGGATTCCCTTCTTCGGTTCACGTCCGATAAAGATATTCTGTGCAACAGTCAGATCTCCGATCATATTTAATTCCTGATGTACGATTACCACTCCGGCGTCCTGAGCTTCACGGGTATTGTGAAATTCTGTCTCTTTGCCTTTATATGTAATTGTTCCGGAATCCTTCTGGTAAATACCGGTAAGTACCTTCATCAGTGTGGACTTTCCGGCTCCGTTCTCTCCCATAAGTGCATGTACTTCACCGCGTTTCACTTCGAAATTAACATGATCCAGGGCATGAACTCCAGGAAAGGACTTATCAATATCCTTCATCGTTAAAATAACTTCACCCATTGTCGAATCCTCCCTTATGATCAGTTCTTTCTGCGTCTTGCAGAAACGTCAGCGTAAACTGCTACAATAACAATGATACCTGTAATAATCATCTGCTGTCCTTTACCAAGACCAAATGCCATGATTCCCTGCTGAAGAAGAGAGATGATAAATACACCGATTACAGTACCGCCGATGGAAGCAAGTCCACCAACCATGGATGTACCACCCATTACACAGCCTGCAATTGCCTCGTTGTTATACTGATCGCCATATCCTGGCTGAACGGTTGTATAAGTAGCTACAAAGAACAGTGCTCCGATTCCTACCAGGAATCCACAGATCACATATGCAAGCATTCTCCATTTTCTGGTGTTGACACCGGAAAGACGAACTGCCTCGCTGTTAGATCCAAGGCAAAGGATATAACGTCCTGGTTTTGTATTGTAAAGAACAATACCGCAAACCACTGCCATTCCAAGGAAGATCACAAGACCAACCGGGAATCCATTATAAGATGTGATATTACGGAACCATCCGTTTACCGGATCAGAACTCTGTGGCCAGCTGACTGACTGAGTCTTGGTAAATACGGAAGCGATACCTTTCGCAATGTTCATGGATGCCATGGAAACGATGAATGGCGGAACTGACATATAAGAAACCAGCCAGCCATTGAATACTCCAAATGCAAGACCGATGAGTACGCACAGTACCATGGCAGCTGCACAAGGAACTCCATAAGAAGTCATGCAGTAACCGGAAACCAGTGCACAGCAGAACATAACCGGTCCGATGGAGAAATCAATTCCTCCTGTAGCGATTACAAATGTTACTCCAAGTGATAAGAAGCCCAGGAAGTATACATAGTTCAAAGTAGATTTGATACTGTCACCAACAGGAAATTTACTTCCGAGCACTACCTTGAAAACTACGAACATCAGAACAAGAATACAGACAAGCAGTATTCTGTTCAGGCCGAGCTTTTTCACAATTGGATTTTGTTTTAACTTTTCCAACTTTTCACCCTCCTTAATTTTTTGTTATTACTCAGAATCCTCAAATTAAGATTCTCCGCGATCTTATTCTGAACAATAACTCTTTTGCACTCTCTCTGCGTTTTCTATATCATACCGTGAATCCTGCACAATTGTAATAGAATATTTTCCAGAAAAAGGTTAAATATTTACGGTATGGTCATAAATTATTAACCTTTTATGGAAAACATGCTCTAACACTCTACTATATAAAACTAAAAAAGCCTCGGGATTCTCTCTTTTTCATTTACAGGAAACGTAAGAGATTAACCCCGAGGTTTCGTTTTATCCGATCGTAAGTATGCCGCAACGTCTGCTTCTCATATTCTGACCGTCCCGATAGCAGCTGATTTCTATTCTTTACATCGTAAATGGATTTATTTCAGGATATTAAATGGAAAAATCAGTTTCTCAATTTCACTGGAATACATATTTTCCGGAGTAACCAACTGACAGCCGGAGTTTACATTCTCATCATAGGGCTTGCCCTGGAGCATGCGTACCGTCTCCGTTACACCTAAATATCCCATCTTAAATGCTTTCTGCACCACAATTCCCTTGAAAACGCCTTTTTCCATAAGCTGTACTGCTTCCTGGGAGCTGTCAACTCCCACCACCTGGATCTTACCTTCCATATCATGCTTCTGGACGGCCCTGGCAGCACCTACTGAGGAATACTCATTCATACCAGCGATCATTTCCAGATCCGGATACTTTTCCATCAATTCCTCTGTAAGCTGGGAGGCCTTATCAAACTGGGAATTACAATATACTACGTCTACAACATTCTTATTATAATCTCCCAGTCCTTCCCGAAAGCCCTGCTCTCTCTCAATTGCTGTGGATACCCCCTTCACATGGCTCACAATGGCAATCTTGGAATCCTCATCTAATAACGTTCTTGCATATTCTCCCAGTTGTTTTCCAGCCTCCAGATTATCAGTTGCAACCGTCATGTCCTGGATGTCATTCTCTGTATAGGAATCTATAAAGGTAATCTTAATCCCCTTCTCCTTAGCTTTCTGAAGCAATTCATCTGAAGCATCAAAGCTGGATGGGGAGAACAGAATCGCATCCGGGCTTTTTTCAATAGCTTCCTTCAGTAAGAGATTCTGTACCTCGACGTCCTGTTCCCGCTCTGGTGCCAGAATTTCCAGAGACGCGCCGCATTCCTGGGCGGACATTCGGGTTCCTGAAATCAGAGAGGTCCAGAAATCGTTGGTTCCATCTTCAGTTTTCGGGATATAAATTAAAGACCATTTTTTACTGTAGTTTTTCTGCCGGATATAAAGCATGCCTCCAGAGACCAGGCACACTGCCAGTGCGATACTCACCAGCATAAGCCATTGTTTACGCTTTTTCATGATGTTCCTCCTGATCAATGGGGATTACCACGGTAACTGTGGTACCTTTTCCCTTCTCACTCTTATATCGCAAACCATATTCCTTTCCATAGTACATGGAAAGTCTCCTCTGAACATTGTATACGCCAACACCATTGGAGCGGTAATTGACTTTATGCTTCTCAAAAATACGGTCTAAGGTCTCCTCATCCATTCCAACACCATCATCTGTAATTTCAATCACTGCATCACCATCCTTCTGATATCCAGTAACTGTAAGCAGGCCTTTCGATTCTTTGTATTTCAATCCATGGTAAATTGCATTTTCCACAATGGGCTGAAGTACCAGCTTGACGATATGAACACTGTTAATAGAAGGATCCACATTGATCTCAAATTCCAGTTTATCCTTATAGCGCATTTTCTGAATGGTGAGATAGCTCTTCACATACTGGATTTCCTGCCCGATCAGCACTGTCTCATCTTCATTGCTGATGCTCTGGCGCAAAAGTCTTGCAAGAGACGCCGTCATCAATACCACATCCTCATATTTCTTTCCTTCTGCCATCCAGATAATCGAATCCAGGGTATTATATAAGAAATGTGGATTGATCTGGGACTGAAGTGCCTTCAGTTCACTTTTTCTCTTCAATTCCTGTTCATGGACATTCTGGGCCATCAGATCTTCTATTTTGTGAGTCATTACGTTAAATGAGGTGGTAAGACTTCCAATCTCGTTCTGGGACGGAACAAGCAAATCATCTGCGGCCTTGAAATCACCTTCCTGTACACGCTCCATGGAATCACGAAGCTTCTGGATCGGAAGGGTAATACTGCGGGCAATAAAACTGGAGATCAGCATAGCAATGGCAACCAATACGATGGCTGTCATAACATAAATATTGTTTGCTTCTTTACTGCCCTTTAACAGCTCTGCCATGTTCATACAGCCCACAATGGTCCAGCCAGTGGTTTCGGAATGGGAAAGTGTGTAAATCTTTTCCTCGTCCCCCTCGCCAGTTACCACCGTATCTGAATCTGCATTCATTACAATATCGATATTCTCCGTCTGTAGCTCATTGTACAGCTGCTGCTGACTTGGATGATAAACAATATTTCCATCCTGATCCAGAATGAACACATAGCCTTTATCCCCAATGCTGTTCTGATCACACAGTTCACTAATAGCACTATAGTTCAGGTCAATAAATACCACGCCATCACTATTTCCCGTTCCATAAAAATTGTGGACCTCACGGCTCAGGGTGATCACCCATGGACGCTGCCCCTTGATCACATGCTGTACATGGGAAGAACTTAGACAATACTGATTATAATTATCTACCGCATTGGTGTACCACTCCTGAGTGGACAGATCCAGATCCGGATTGGTAGCCTGATAACCGCTGTTAATAAGCATAACACCGTCTTTTTGTACAATTCCGATGTTGCAGATATCATCTCGCCCCTTCAGAATGGTGCTGAACTGTTCCAGAAGACGCTTCCGGTGCCCTTCTTTCACTGCTTCATCCTCACCGATCTGCTGATACAAAAGCTGATAAGCATCCTGGCTTTTGGCAATGACAGATGCTATGTTATCCATATATGTAATGTAAGAATCGATATTCTGATTCAGCTGCCGGATAATGGTCTGGGTATAAATGGCTGAATTTTCATAAATCGTAGAATTTGTATAGCGTACCGACACTGCGGTTGCCACAAGCACTGCACAAAGGACCAGCACAGATGTGGCTACAAATATGGTACTCTGAATACTTTTAAAGCCTTTTAAAAATTTTCGTTCTCTGTTTTTTTCGTTCATCGGCCGTTTCCCCGTATTATCTCCCACTCCCGTTCTGACTGGAAGTCCTCCTGGAGACTATCTGAAATATGTATTTTTCCATCGTCAGTGACCAGAATGATATCAAATTTCTCTTTATGCTGCTGCCAGAACTGGCATGCTTTCTCATATCCCATAATGTAGAGAGCTGTAGACATTCCATCCGCCAATGTCCCATCCTTCGACACAATTGTGACAGACAGTAAATCTCCCTCTGCCGGATATCCTGTTTTCGGATTGATAATATGGATATAAGTGTGTCCATCTTTCTCAAAGTACCGCTCATAGCCTCCTGAAGTGACTACTGCTGCATCTTTCACAGACAGGACGCCAATATAATCCTGCTGTTCCCCTTCCGGGTCACGGATTCCAACCTTCCACCTGCTGCCGTCCGGCTTCGTGCCTATCGCCTGGATATTTCCGCCAAGGGAAAACAGTGCAGAAGAAACTCCATATGATTCCATTAGTTCTGCCAGCTTCTGACCGGTATAGCCTTTGGCAAGTCCTCCCAGGTCCATTTGCTGGTTTTCCCCTAACGTCACATAGGTCACTGTTTCTTTCTTTTCACTATCGTTACAGTTCTCAGCCTTTTGTCCTTTTTCGTCTTGTTCTTTTCCTATAATGTACTTAGCATCTGGTATCTGGACTTCTACTTTTTCTCCATCTACCAATGCCAACGCCTTCTGCACTTCCTGATCTGATGGAACATAATATTCCCCGGTTGGAAATCCCCATAATTTCATCACCGGATAAATAGTATCGTCAAAAAGGCCGCCTGTTTCCTGAAAAATCTCTTTTCCTCTCTTTATAAGTTCTGCCAGATCATTGGATACCGGAAGACTTCCCTGCTCATTTAGAGCATACACTTCACTGGTTTCATCCTGCGCGGACAAAAGCTGATCCAGTCTCTGAACTTCTTCCATGGCTGCGTCGACTGCCTTCTCGCTGTTTGGGCCATATGCGGTAAATTCCATATAGGTATCCATTGCAAACAGCTGTTTCTGACACTTCTGGTTCTGCCTGAAATGCCAGCGGCCTGCCCCTGCCAGAAGTAAGATTCCAGCCCCTATAGCAGCGGCTATCAGTACTTTTCTTTTCATACAGATCGTTTTTCCCTTGCGTATTCTGTAGGTGTCTTGCCTGTCATTTTCTTAAAAGAGATTCCGAAATAGTGCGGATCAGAATATCCTACCATCTCCGCAATCTCATAGTTCTTAAGTGTAGTCTGCTCCAAAAGCTCCTTTGCTTTCTCCATTCGTACCTTACTGAGAAATTCCAGGAAGGTTCCTCCTGTAGTTTCTTTAAAGATCGTACTGAAATAGCTGGTGCCAATATTCAGATAGGAGCAGATATCATTCAAACCAAATTCCGGTTCATTATAATGTCCCCGAATATATTCCATGGCAAGCAGTGCCTGTTTCTGACCGCTGGAGCTGTTCATGGAAGAACATCTTTCAAATACTTCGTAAACATAATCCTCCACCATCCTGAATGCCTCACTGAAGGTCTTCTGCTCCGTCACCTTCCCCATAAGAAGTTCTCTTTTATGAAACAGATCTTCGTTCTCTGAAGAGAGTGATTCCCAGCAGCTTCCTGCATGACGCAGAATCATCTGCAGGCAGACACAGGCCTGGCTTTTATCTGCTCTGGCCTCCTTAATCTCAGACTTCATAACTGCAAGAGCCTGCTGCAGTTCTTCTTTATTCTCCTTCTTAATTCCATCAACCAGGTCACTTAAAGGCTGCCGTAAAGAGAGACTTCTCTCCGGGCTAAGTGTTTCTGTATCAATAAGCAGGTTTCCTCCCAGCAGATAACGCAGTTCAATCGCTTTTTCTGCCTGGTTATGAGACCGGATGGTCTCCCCTGGATTTCTTACCCAGCCGCCGATTCCTGCTGAAACTTCGATACCGATCACTTCTTTTACTTTTTTCTGGATTTCCTCACAGATTTCCTGTATTTCACCTGCAAATTCCCGGCTGCGGTTTCCCATAAAAAGGATACATACCCGGTTATTTCCCTCCTGATAAGCAATTCCTGCATTTCTCCCAGTGACAATCTCATCTGCCACATTAAATAATACAAACGCCATCAGCGCACTCTCCTGGCGCTTCTCCATATCAATCTGGTGAATGTCAGAAAACAGATCCATATCAAACACTGCAACACGGTATGATGCTGCCTCCAGACGGATGCCCATTTCTGCAAGCTCGTCCAGGCTCTCCTGCACGTCTCTTGTACAGCTTACCAGGGACTCAATAGCCTTGGAGCGGATTACCAGCGCATTTTTGTGATAGTCCTGGGAAGTTTTTGTGAGAGACTCCATTTTCTTCTTTTCTTTTCGCTGCTGATCTACTTTTTCTTTCATTTTGCCGATCACTTCCCGAAGCTCCATGGCTGTCACAGGCTTTAACATGTATTCGCTCACATTATACTGAATGGCCTTCTTGGCATATTCAAATTCTCCAAAACCACTGAAGATCACGATCACGATCTCCGGGTAGTGATCATGCAGAAAATGACTCAGTTCCATTCCGTCCATATAAGGCATAAGAATGTCAGTAAGGACAATATCCACCGGGTGTGTTTTTACAAAATCTGCTGCCTGCTTCCCATTCTCACAATCTCCAACAAGCTCACAGTCCATAGATTTCCAATCAATATTTTCCTTAATGGCATCACGTACCAGGATCTCATCATCTACAAGTAAAATTCGATACATAGTTTTTGCTTTCCCTTTCTGTATATAGCATGTATCTCATCGGCGTCCCCCCGGTGCCGGTTTGCACATAGCGTTCTATTAATTTCGTCTAAATATTATATTATCACAGACCATAAATCTAAGCAAACTAAACAAAATATTTCTGACAGTTTTTTAATATTTTTAAGCATAATTAAAAAAGGACACAAAAGCTGCAAAGTTATATTTCAATTATAAACTCTGCAGCTTTTGTAACTATTCAGCTTTTCTCTTATGTGTATATCTGTATAAAATTTCTCTGGCCGCAGGCATAACCTGCAAAGCACTTTGTAAAACAAGCTTTCTTAAATGACAGTCTTTTACTTTACGATTACGCCATCCTCATCCCAAAGGTCATGCCAGTCTTTGGCACCTTCCCACAGGAATACATGTCCTTTGATCAGACGGTTGTTCTTATCCAGGGAACGGATTGTCTCCATCTCTTTCTCTGTCAGCGGATCCTCTGTTACACACTTCAGATTCATGGTATAGTTCTTCTCTTTCAGAGAGAACGGGATTGGAGATGCCCCTCTCTGTACCGCCCATTTGATACATATTACTGCCGGATGAACACCGTGTGCTGCTGCAATCGCTTTCAGCTCTGGCAATTCAATGTCTGCAATATCTTCTGGCATTTTATCACGCTCAGGACGCTCTGGAGAACCAATCGGGCAGAAGCCTACTACCTCAATACCATGTTCTCTGCAATAATCAAACAGCTCCGGCTGCTGGAAGCATGGATGAAGCTCCATCTCGATTGCAGCTGGTTTGATTCTGCAAAGCGGAAGTACAGCTTCCAGTTTCGGAATGGTCATATTTGACATACCAATATGCTTGGTCAGTCCCATATCTACCAGACGCTCCATCTGACGCCAGGTCTTCATAAAGCGCTCTACTGTAAATGGCTTGGAATCAGGATTTCTGGAATCCACATCACAATGTGGTGCATGATAGTTCGGGAATGGCCAGTGTACATAGTACATATCCAGATAATCAAGCTTCAGATCCTTTAAGGTCTTAGCACAGGCAATGAGTACATCTCCGTCGCCATGCATGTCATTCCATACTTTGGATGCAATAAAAAGTTCTTCTCTTTTTACAATTCCTTCTGCAAAGGCATCTGCGAAAATCTTTCCGATCATGTCTTCATTTCCGTAGCATGCAGCGCAGTCAAAGGAACGATAGCCTACACGAAGTGCACCTGCAACAGAAGCGGAAACTGCATCTGCGTCTGCATGGTCACTTCCGAAGGTTCCCATTCCTACAGCTGGCATCTTGGCACCAGTGTAGAGTGTTCTCTGTGGAACAATTGCTGGATCGATCATTGTCATTTTCTTGTCCTCCTTAACATTCCGCACATTTTTATGCGGATAAAATTTATAGTTTTACACCCTTTTAATCGTTACTGCCCGCATAAAATACCTAGAGGAATACCCACAAACAGCAACATTTCATTTTATGTAATTCAATTGATTTTTACGTAATACCCTTTGCTGAATTGCATTATAACTTCGTAATCTCAATCTGTGGAAGCAGCTTCTCCATGTCTTCCATTACAAAGAATCCTGTCTCTTCCCGCATGGCTGCTGCCGCTGAAATGGCACTTGCCAGCTTCAGAGTCTCTGGAAGAGAGAGCCCCTTGGATAAACCAAGAGCAAATCCTGCGATCATGGAATCACCACAGCCTACCGTATTCACTGCATCGATTTTTGGAACACGTGCCCGGAAAATCCCCTCGTCACCTACAGCAATAGAGCCATCACCTCCAAGGGAGACTGCTACGATCTCCACGCCTTTTGCATGGATTTCCTTCGCTGCATTTATAATATCCTGAATATCATCACAGTGCTTGCCTGTGAGCATACGGATCTCATCAATGTTCGGCTTGATCATAGTCGGTGCTGCTTCAATTCCCATTTCCAGAAGCTTGCCGCTTGTATCCAGAATTACCGGGATTCCTGCATCCTTCACGATCTTTACCAGACGCTGATAGGCAGTTCCGTCAAGTCCCTTGGGAACACTTCCAGACATGGCTACTACCTTTGCTTCTTTTACAAGGCCTCGGAATTCCTCCTCAAATCCTGCAAAATCCTCATCTGTAAGTGTAAATCCCGGCTCCAGAAATTCTGTCTGTACCTGATTGATCTCGTCCCAGATATTGATGCAGGATCTGCTTTCTGCACCCACATGGTAAAAAGCACTCTTAATTCCAAATGGCTTCAGGGCATCCTCAATATAGGCGCCTGCATGGCCACCAACAAATCCTGTAGCAACTACCTCAGCCCCATAAATGGAAGCAGGCTTGGAAACATTCAGCCCCTTGCCCCCAGGTACATACGTGCATTCCTTTACACGATTTACCTCGCCGGTCTTAAAATTATCCACTACATAGCGCTTATCAATGGCTGCATTTAATGTTACCGTCAGTATCATATCCTTAATCCTCATTCATCAGAAGAATCTTGCCTTTTACCAGACCTGGAGTCTTATAAAGCTGGAACGCTTCCTGTGCCTGGCTCATTGGCATTTTGCGGTAAATAAATCCTGGATCAAATTTCAGCTGTCCGGTTGCAAAATAGTGAGCAGTAAGATCCCACTCTTTGCCTGGGAACGGAGAGCTATAGGACATCCAGGAACCAGTAAGTTTGAACTCTTTACGGTTCATGTTCTCCCACTGCTTTGGTGTGAAGGTCAGATCTGCATGAGGAGTTCCGATGAAGCATACATGAGCCTTGTTTGCTGCAAGCTCAAATGCCATATGCATAGTCGGTACCTGTCCTGCTGTCTCAAATACAAATTCGTAGCCTTTGCCGCCAGTAATTGCCATAGCTTCTTCCATGAAGTTTTCTTTGGTTGTATTCACAACTGCATCTGCGCCCATTCTTAAAGCAAGATCCAGACGCTCATCACTGATATCAAATACGACAACCTTCTTAGAGCCAAAGATCTTCGCCCACTGCATGGTGAAAATACCAATTGTTCCGCATCCTAAAATTGCTACGCAGCGTCCGCCCTGATAGTCATTCTGAAGGAGTCCGTGAAGGGCAACGGTAGATGGCTCAAACATAGCGCCCTGCTCATAGGAAATAGACGGATCAAAAGGAATTGCATTCTGCTCTGGAATCACTACATAATCCGCATTGCTTCCCTGCTGTCTGGAACCAATGAAACTGTAATGCTTACATAAGGAGAAGTTTCCATTCTGGCAGTCATCACATTTCATACATGGAAGCAGAGGAGCTCCGGAAACACGATCTCCAACTTTTACCTTGGTAACGCCCTCTCCAACTTCTACCACATCACCGGAAAATTCATGTCCAAGAACGATAGGATAAAAATGCACACCATGATTTAATACTCGTGGAACATCAGATCCGCAGATACCGGATGCTTTTACTTTGATCTTTACCCAGCCTGGCTTTGCCTGTGGCTCTTCGATTTCCTGATACTGTACGTCCTCGTTTGCAACTACAACTGCTGCTTTCATCTTGAAATACCTCCTTACTGCCGCACCATCATATTCTTGAGAGATTCATATAACTCTCTGTATGTACGGTATGCCTTATCATAAACTTCTTTGTTCAAAGGATCAGGTTCATGGCGTCTTGTTTCCTTAACAGTCATAGACACTGCTTCCTCATAATCTTTATACAATCCTACTCCTACTCCAGCCAGGATCGCCGCTCCCAATGTCGTCGCGGTATCCGAGGCAGGAACAACCACGGTCTTCCCGGTCACATCTGCCTTGATCTGTGTCCAGAGAAGAGAATTCGCAGAACCGCCCATGGCTCTGAGCACCTCTGCCATGGCTCCAGCAGCTTCCGCAACCTCCAGATTGTGACGCAGGGAAAACGCCACGCCTTCCATGCAGGCCCTCACCATATGACCCTTTTTCTTGGCAAAATCAAGGCCATAGAAGACCCCCTTTGCATATGGATTCCAGATAGGGGATCTCTCACCAGACATGTACGGAAGGAATACAACACCCTCACTTCCAGCTGGTATCTCCTGGGCAATTTCGTTCAGCTGGTCAAGGGAAGATTTCCCAGTCTCAGCCTTCTGGCTTCTCTCATAATCCGCAAATTCCCGCTCAAACCAGCGCATAACACCACCGCCTCCGGTAGTTCCTCCCTGGAGGAGCCACTGACCTGGCACTACATGATATCCAAGGATCAGACTTGGATCAGCTTTATAAGTATCCATGCAAATACTCATGCCGCCAGCCTGTCCGCCCTGCTCCTGTGTCTCTCCTGGATGGATCACGCCAGCTCCAAGTGTACCACAGGCTGCATCAAGCCCACCTGCCACTACAGGAGTTCCGACAGCAAGCCCGCTCTCCCTGGCAGCTGTTTCGGTCACAGTTCCAACAACCTTGTCACAGGGAACGATTTCTGGAAGAAATTCCATGGGAATTCCCAGTTTCTCACACATCTCTTCATCCCAGGTACCGGTACGCATATTAAAGCAATGCAACCCATATCCCTGTGAAAGATCCTGTGTAATAGCCCCCGTCAATCTGTAAGCAATAAAGCTATTGGACTGAAGGATCTTATAAATCTTCCCATACACTTCAGGCAGATTTTCCTTATACCACAGGATCTTCGCCGTGGTATAAGAAGGCTGAAGGGAATTACCGGCAACCTCAAAAATCTTTCCACTGCCAATCTCATGATTGAGTCTGTCACAGATTTCCTGGGCTCTAGTATCCATCCAGATCGGTGTATCTGTCAGTACATGGCCTTCCTTGTCAATGGCAATGGCTGACCAGCTCTGCCCATCAATTCCCACACCTGCAATCTGACCGCTGGAAATACTGCTCTTCTCCAAACAATCTTTAATGGCACCGCATACTGCGCTCCACCATTCATCTGGCTTCTGCTGTGCCCATCCCTCATGTGGATAGTAAACAAGATAATCACCATTTGCAGAAGCCATCACCTGTCCGTTCCTATCAAATATGGCAACCTTGCATGCGCTGGTTCCAATATCAATTCCTAATAAATAGTCTTTGCTCATCCTTGTCTCCTTATGGATTTCCCCATAAAAATATCGGTCTGAAGTTTCCGTACAATGTGCTCAGGAAGATTCTCTGCATCTTCCAGCCGTTCCAGCATGATCTGTGCAGTTTCCCTGGCAATTTTCTCAGTGGGCTGGGAAACGATGGTCAGAGATGGCCTGCATGCGCGGGCAAAGGGCAGGTTATCAAATCCAACCAGGGAAATCTCATCTGGCATGGACACCCCCATCTCATTAAGTCCGATCACCGCACCCATGGTCATTTCGTAATTGGTCACGAAAATAGCTGTCATATCCGGATTCTCCCTCACCAGTTCTTCCACTGCCTGTACGCCTCCCTGGATGGTGTAATCGCCATGACAGATCAGCTTCTCGTCAACAGCAATTCCATGAGCCTTAAGAGCTTTCAGGTAGCCGGACATACGCTGTCTGGCTGTGAATACCTCATCCGGTCCACCGATCAGGCCAATCTTCTCATGCTGCTGTTCTACCAGCATAGCTACAGCTTTCTCGGCGGCATTCTCATTGTCTACCAGTACGCAGTCGCAGGAAATTCCCTGGATCATACGGTCAATCAGCACGATCGGCTTACCGGTTCTCTGAAATTCCTTCAGATGGGCACCGGACATATCTACCGGCATATTGATAATTCCGTCCACCCGCTTCCTGGTAAGGAAATCTATAGCTTCCTTCTCAAGCTTCTTATCGGTCCTGCAGTCACAGACAATGGCTGCATAACCGTGGCTTCTCAGAATATCCTCCATTCCGCTGATGATCTCTGCACAGAATACATTGTTCAACTCCGGAATCACAACTCCCACCGTCTTGGTAGCATTGGTCTTCAGACCCCGGGCAACTTCATTCACCTCGTAGTGTAATTCTTCGATGGCTTCCTCGATCTTGATGCGGTTCTTCTCTCTTACATTGCCCCCATTAAAATAAGAGGAGATCGTTGCCAGGCCAAGTCCTGTCCGTCTGGCAATGTCTTTCATCGTCGCTGCCATAAAACCGCCTCTTATTCAGCCTTTCCGTCACAGCCGCAAACTTTCATACGAGCCATTACAAGTTCCCTCACAGCTGCAATTCCTGCCTTGCCGTATGCTTTCGGATCAAATACCTTCTCATCTTCAAGTGTCTCTCTCACAGCCTTGGAATATGCAGCACGAAGCTCAGTAGCGAAATTCACCTTGCAGATTCCTCTCTTTACGCAGTCCATAACGTCTTCGTCACTAAGTCCGGATGCACCGTGAAGAACAAGCGGAATATCTACAACTTCGCGGATCTCACTTAAACGCTCTTTATCAAGGACAGGTGTTCCTACATAGAAACCATGTGCTGTACCGATTGCAACTGCAAGGGAAGTAACGCCTGTGCGCTCTACGAATTCCTTGGCTTCCTGTGGATCTGTATTGGTATCTGCTACTGCAACCAGGTCATCCTCCTTGCCGCCTACCTTACCAAGCTCTGCCTCACATGGAATTCCCATGGATGCTGCAACATCAGCCACTTTCTTGCTCACCTCAATGTTGCCCTCATATTCCAGCTTGGAGCCATCGATCATAACGGAAGTATAACCAGCCTTCAAAGCCTTCATGGCAAGGTCAAAGCTGCTGCCGTGGTCAAGATGCAGGCAAACCGGAACGGAAGCCTTCGCAGCCTCTGCAGCAACAATAGCCTGGTAGGTCTCAAGAGTACCATACTTAATTGTGGATGGGGTGGTCTGGATCATAACAGGTGCCTTCAGCTCCTCGGCTGCCTGAATGATAGCCTTCACCATCTCCATATTCTCTGCATTAAATGCACCTACTGCGTAACCGCCCTGCTGAGCCTTCAACAACATTTCCTTAGATGTAACAAGTGGCATATTCTCCTCCTTCTGCCTGCTGATGCAGACTGTGAATCTTCTGTTTTTTGGATAACCGAAACGTTTCCGTTTGAGTTTATATTACCTCTTTTACCAGGTTCTGTCAACAGTAAATATTTCATCTTTTTGCGTAAAATTTTACCTTGTAATTTTTGTCAAAGAAAGGTAACTTATAGAGTAGAATACTTTCGAAATCGGCATTATGGTTTTGGATCCCTATGCCTGGTTTTCGAAAAAGAACGAAGGGAGAATATATTATGTTAAAAGGAATTCCGGAAATACTTTCACCACAGCTTTTAAAGGTTTTATGTGAGATGGGTCACAGTGACCGTATCGTCATCGCAGATGGTAACTTCCCAGTAGAATCCATGGGTAAGAACGCAGTTGTTGTACGCTGTGACGGACATGGGGTTCCAGAGCTTCTGGATGCCATCCTCACCGTTATCCCGCTTGATTCCTATGTTGAGAAACCAGTAACCTTAATGGAAGTTATGCCTGGTGATCCGGTTAAGACTCCAATCTGGGATACCTACAAAGAGATCGTTTCCAAACATGACGAGCGCGGTGCTGACGCAGTTGGAAATATTGAGCGTTTCGCATTCTACGAAGAAGCAAAGAAAGCTTACTGCATCATCGCAACAGGTGAGAAAGCCGTTTATGCAAACGTTATGCTTCAGAAGGGTGTTGTGATCAACAAATAAAATCCGTTTCGAAACATGTGTTTTATAACAGACGCCTATGAAAAAAGCTCCGCCGGAATTTCCCAGCGGAGCTTTTGGTTTCTCTTAATCTCGATTATTCGCTTTTCTTACTGTTTCTTTTTACAAGCCAGATCACAACTGCAATTCCAATAATGATTACAACGATCAGGATCCAGATTGCAGAACTCATTCCATTGGATGTGCTCTCTACGCTCTCACTGGATGCTTCCTGGTCTGCGCTGTCTGTAGGCGCTGCGGTCTCAGTTGCTGCTACTGTCTCAGTTGGCTCTGGTGTTGGTGTACTGGTCTCGGTCGGTTCCGTAGTCGGTGTACTGGTTTCAGTGGGCTCTGGAGTCGGTGTGCTGGTCTCAGTGGGTTCCGGTGTTGGTGTGCTGGTGCTAGTCGGCTCTGGTGTTGGTGTGCTGGTACTGGTCGGCTTTGGAGTCGGTGTACTGGTGGGCTCTGCATTCTTTGCATCTGTTTTCTCTTCTTCGCTCTGTGCAGAAGCATTTCCAGCCTCAGCAGTCTCTTCTTCACTGCCTTCGGTCACTCTGTCACCTGCGGACTGTGCCTCGGCATCTGTCTCCGGGATCAGCTCTACAGAATTCTCTTCTGTGTTGGTAGCCTGTGCAATATTTACCCAGCCGGAAACTCCGCCGGCTTCTGTTTTGCCCCAGATGCCATCTTTGCCGGTGTCTACTTCGGTATCAATATGAAGCTTCTCACCATTGGCAATGTTGCAGCCTCCGGAAACGGTACCATATTTCTTACCTGGTCCTTTATAAAGGGAAACAGATCCATCTTCTTTTGCATTTACTGTAATGTCGTAATTCACATCTGTGCTTCCGTATAAAGCAAGCTCAGAAGCGATCGCCTCTGAAAGAGTAGCCGGCTTCAGATAATCCTCCTGAAGGAATCCGAATACACTGTGAAGCTGTGCATAGATCCAGGTCTTGCCTGCTTCATCTGTGCTCTCACCTTCCACATGAATAGCTGTCCCATTTGGAATAAGCTCATCATTCAGCTTCGGGCTGTCCACGCTCGCCTCAGAATACATATCGATACCGCCATCCGGCGATTCTACGATCATATAGTAATCGGTCTTATAATCTACCTGCTGTGTCTTTCCTGCATCTGCAAAAACCACTGCGGACATGCAGAAGGTAAGAACCACAGCCAGCAGCATTCCCAGCTTTTTCTTCATATATATCCCCTTTTCCCTGTTATATACTTTTTTATATCATTTTTCATTGTACCACACAACCAGAAAGATGCAACCATTTTTCTCATATTCTTCCCGTCTTTTTTCCAGTACAAAAGCCTTCTCAGGCGATTTTTCCCGTATACAGCAAAGGAGCAGGACCCGAAATCCTGCTCCTTTGTTTCCTTCTTTCTGAATCTTTTTGGGGGGATGAAAGAAGGGAATTATAAAAAGCTAATTATTTGTAAAGAGGGCCATAGTTCTTGCAAGCTCTGAAGTCTGCACCTTCTTTATCCATTCCGAATGCGTTCCATGCTGCCGGACGGAAGATATCCGTTTCCGGTACATTGTGCATGCAAACCGGGATTCTCAGCATAGAGCACATTGTGATCAGATCTGCTCCAATGTGTCCATAGGAGATTGCACCGTGGTTAGCGCCCCAGTTGTTCATAACATCATAGGCACTCTTGAATGCGCCATCTTTGCCATCGCATCTCGGCACGAACCATGTACATGGCCATGTATAGTCAGTACGTTTCCAAAGTGTATCAGATACATCCTCTGGAAGCTCTACAGTCCAGCCCTCTGCGATCTGAAGAACCGGTCCAAGACCTTTTACAAGGTTCAGACGGATCATGGTTGCCGGCATAGTAGCTCTTGTCTCAAATCTGGAGGAGAATCCGCCGCCACGGAAGTATCCGTTATCAGCTGCATTCCAGGTAGTAGCCTTCATGATGGCTTTCTGGTCTTCCTCTGTTACGTTCCACCATTCCTTCATAACGCCTTCGCCGTTCTCATCCTTTACAACACCGGAAGCGTCAAGGCAGCATGCGCCAGAGTTGATCAGATGGATGATACCATCGTTCTCTTTTGCAACACCTTCAAGATCATATCCTGTAACACGTTTTACAGCATTTGCACTCCAGTATGTACGAACATCTGCGAACATCTGGGCACGTCCTGTAAGAAGTTTCATAAACAGCATTCCAAGACCGTTGAGAACGTCGTTCTCTGTAGCAAGGATATATGGCTCTCTTGCTCCGTTCCAGTCAAAGGAAGTATTCAGCATTGCCTCTGCAAAGTCACCGTTCGGATAGAAGTCTGTCCACTGTCTCTGTCCCTGGAAACCAGCAGCGATTGCGTTATGTCCGATCGCCTCCTCAGAGAATTTCGGGTCAAGCTTATCGCATCCATTCATAAGCTCCTGGATGATAACTGCCATTTTAACAACAAACTCGAACTGCTCTTCTTTCTGCTCTTCTGACATCTGAAGTTCTGGCGGGTTCTTGTCGAAACCGATGGTACAGTTCTCTTTTGCCCATTTCATAGCTCTGTCAAATTCTTCGTGATCATAGATGCCTTCTGTCATACGACGGATGATCTCAACCTCGTCAACAGACTCAACACGCATGCCAAGATAGGACTCGATGAAATCAGGATCAATGATAGATCCGCCGATACCCATTGTAACGGAACCGATCTGTAGCCAGGATTTGTTTCTCATAGTTGCAACTGCAACTGCTGCACGACCGAATCTTAACATTTTTTCTTTTACGTCTTCTGGCATTTCTGTGTCGTCAGCATCCAGAACCTCATGTCCATAGATACCGAAAGCCGGAAGGCCTTTCTGTGCATGTGTAGCAAGAACGGAAGCAAGGTAAACAGCTCCTGGTCTCTCAGTCGCATTAAATCCCCATACAGCCTTGATGGTCTGTGGATCCATATCCATTGTCTCTGCACCGTAGCACCAGCAAGGTGTAACAGTTACGGTAATATCAACGCCTTCATGTCTGAACTTGTCTGCGCAGGCAGCAGCCTCACCAACACGTCCGATGGTGGTGTCAGCGATTACAACTTTTACAGGCTCACCGTTGGAATATCTTAAGTTTGCCTCATATAATTCCTTAACGGATTTCGCCATGTTCATGGTCTGCTCTTCCAGAGATCCTCTTACATCAAGGGCTCCTCTACGTCCATCGATTGTTGGTCTGATACCGATTACAGGGTAGCTTCCGATTAATCTGCTCTTTGCCATAGTAGTTTCATACCTCCTGTTATAAATAATTTAAATTGTTCTTTCATTTCGTTCTCAGGCGCTGTGCCTGGGGTGCCGCTGTCGGGAAAAGCCTCTCCCTCTCTTGGCCTCTCATATTTTTTATTATAGGATTGATTCTGGAAAATTACTTGTGCTATAATAGCAAATAATAGTACAATATTCACATTTTCTGTCGAAGCAGTAAAATTTCTATAAATTTTTGAAGGGAAGAAAGATTTTGCAGATTATTGATCAGAATGAAGACCGTCCCAGAGGCACTTATGAGTTTCCTTTTGAGTTTCATCACATTGACCAAAACCATCCCAAATATGTTATGTCTTACCACTGGCATGTGGAATATGAAATTATCCGGATTCTTTCCGGAGAATTTACCATCACTTTAGACGAAAAAAGTTTCAAAGCAGTACAGGGTGATGTAATTTTTATCCATAGTGGAATTTTACATTCTGGAATTCCTGTAAATTGTGTCTATCAGTGCATTGTATTTGATATGAACATATTTTTGAAGCTGAATTCCGTCTGTGCCGATCATATCCAAAAGATCGTCCACCAGGATATTTTGATTTTTCACCACTTTGACAATCGTTATCCAGATATTTTAAGTGTCGTAAATTCACTTTTTCAGGCTATGGAGCAACACAAGCCTGGATATGAGCTTTCTATAATCGGACAATTTTACCACTTTTTTGGTATCGTTTTTAGTAATCATTACTATCTGGACAGCCAGCCCAAGGCACGTCGTGATTACAAACGCATTCTTCAGCTGAAGCAGGTGGTGGAATTTATTGAAAAAAATTATGCTTCCCCTCTTACCCTAGGGCAGCTGTCTGATTCGGTATCCATGTCGCCAAAATATTTCTGCCGTTTCTTTTCTGAAATGACACATCAGACACCTATGGACTACCTGAACCGCCAAAGAATCGAGCATGCCTGCTATGAGATTTCAACAACAGATGACTCCGTCACGGATATTGCATACCGCAACGGTTTCAATGACTTAAGCTATTTTATCCGTACCTTCAAAAAGTACAAGGGAACTACACCGGGAAAATACAAGAAGAGTTGATCAGCAGGCGGGCACTGGCCAGATGTCCGCCCGTAAATAAGGGACAGATTTCCCCTCCTTTTCTTCTAACGTTGCAGATATGTAGAAGAGATGTTATTTTTGTCGTCAGAAGAACGACAGAGAAGCATTCCTGTATTCTCACAGGCTACGTTGGCGCACTTTATGCGCTTTCTTTTGCTGTACAGACGCGAAAAAGCCCCTATTTGTTCTTATTTCGCTACACATGCCATTTTTTCCAGAATGGTCTCTTATTCCAGGACCCTTATGCAAGAGATTTTCAAGTAAATGGATGATGGAATTGCTGCTGTTCAGGCCGATTAGCCCATGGCAGAAAACTGTCCGCACATACTGCTGCAGAACGCCGCAGAAAATCAGAAATTGTTTTTCTCTTTCGTTTCTTCTATTCTAACAAAAGCGGACTGCTATTACAATGAAATTCGGTCGTAAAATTCTCCCATAATCCGACATGTAAATGATAAATTTTATCAGTTATCAGAGTTTTCTTTTTCTTCAAACGTGCTATAATATTTTCAGTTAGAAAATACTAACAAAAGTACGAAGAAGGGAAGCTGTTGGATCATGGGAAGATGTTATCATTTATCAAAAGCTGTTACAGATGACCAGGCAAACGAAATCATAAAAGAACTTGCAGAGCGAGGCGATGTGAAACACGCTGAAATTTCCGCTGACGGACATTATCTTCATGTGGATACCATTGACGGGGAATTTTCCGTAGTTATGTATTCAGCCGTAAATATCTGCAGCCGTATTGCAAACTGTGAGCTGTCCTTTGTGAAATTTGATTATACAGCCTAAGGTCTGCAGATTGCAGGAATGATCTTTGAGGCACGCGCTAGAGCCGCTTCTTCCTGGAATATGCCGCCAGGATGTTTATGGCAAATCTATTAGGAAATGGAGAATAAATTATGCAGCAGATCACATTAAAAATAGACGGAATGATGTGTGGAATGTGTGAGTCCCACATTAACGAAAGCATTCGCAATAACTTTTCTGTAAATAAAGTTACCTCTTCCCATACAAAAGGAGAGACGGTTATTCTTACAGAAAATGATCTTGATGAAGCGAAACTGAAAGAGACCATTGATAAAACAGGTTATAAACTTCTTTCTGTCTCAAAAGCTCCTTACGAAAAAAAGAAAGGCTTTTTCTCTTTTTTGAAAAAATAACCTTTCTTTTCCATAATAATCTCAACCCCCATAAAAAGGCCCTGCCTCGTTTATCAGAATTTTTCTGTCAGACGATGCAGGGTTCTTTGCTATTTTGCTTGTAAATCTTTATAATTATCTTAGAATAAATTTCCAGAATCACTTCGAAAATGTGCATAATCCTGTACTTATATTCCCATTATAATATCTCTGGCAATACAGAAAGCGCATATTCCGCAAGGCTGTGGTCTTCCTCTCCTGTGCCTCCGCTTATGCCAAGTCCTCCGATAATAGTATCCCCGGACTTCAACGGTACTCCGCCTCCGAAAATCACGATCTTTCCACCATCCATCTTATCGACACCGTAGAAGGTTCCACCTGGCTGGGCCAGTTTAGATAATTCCATGGTGGACATCTTCACTGCAACGGAAGTATAAGCCTTTTTCAAAGCGACATCAAAACTTACCAGAAATGCTCCGTCCATTACATGAACGGCAATTGGATTTCCATCTGGACCACAAACTGCGATAACAGCCTTTTTGCCCCGTCGAAGGGCTTCCTGTTCGATTTTCTCGATTAACTTCTTCGCTCCATCCAGTGTAATCTTATTCTGCATTCCCATGCGGCGCAGTACAGCCTGGATCACTGCTTCATCTACAGAATCAGAAGTACCAGATATAGGAGAATTTTCAACTTTCGTATCCACGCTCACGCTTCCTCCTGCCATTTTCTCAGTTCCATCTGCCTGTATTTCCACATTTCCAGCAGACAGGCCATTTTCTACAGACTCTGGCGTTCCCGCCTTCTGACCTGCAGCCTTCGTCTCTTCATAGCGTGCAAGCGCATACAGATAATCTGCCAGGCGGTTCATATATTTCTTACTTCCTGTATCGGAACCAAACTTCACGCTTACAGAGGCAAGATCGCGTTCTGCTCTTCTTGCAACAGCCCGGGTCACATCGATCTCGGCTGATAAGCGACAGGCACCTGGCAGAGAGGCTTCCTTTGGTAAATGGAACAGTCCCTCCAGACGATCAATCTCTTCTTCCAGAAGCTCTGTCTTATCATCATTGATCTTATATTCTCGATTGTACGGATCCGCCACTCCTCCATCAATTCTGACCAGGTTTTCCTGAATTTTCTCAAGAAAACGGATGGTATCCCCGTCCCCGATCATGGTTTTCAGCACTCCGATGTGGCTGGAAAGTTCCTCTATGGTTCCCTCAAGCTGAATTCGGTCATCAGATTTGGAAACATTTTTTGTATGGACAAGATTGGTAGTTCCCTTGTCACCATTTTTTGTATAAATACTCATAGGACTCTCTCCTGATCTTCCTTCTATCAGTACACTGAACACAAAGCAATACCTAAATTGTTTTTTCTTCACTATACTAATAAAATATTTTAAATCAGCTTAAGACAGATCATTTAAGTTCTGTCTTAAGCTCATATTTTTAGAATGACCACAATTTCTTGTAGATCTTCACAATATCTTCCTTGGTTGGAACTCTTGGGTTGGCTGGTGTGCAGGCGTCTGCAAGTGCTGCGTCTGCCATCTTGTCAATAGCCTCAAAGTACTCGTCTGGTGAAATCGTTCCGATTTCCTGAATGGTAAGCGGAATATTCATCTCTTTTTGCATAAACTGGATCCAGTTTACAAGAGATCTTACGGACATTACTTTGTTGTAATTGCTAAGTCCAAGAATATGGGCGATATTTGCATATCTCTTTACCGCCGGAAGATATTCTTTCTGGCTCTTGCTGTGCTTGTTGATGTTCGCATTAAACTCCACAATGTGTGGAAGCAGCATAGCGTTGGCACGTCCATGAGGAATATGGAAAACAGCGCCAAGCTGGTGAGCCATACTATGTGTAATTCCCAGTCCTGCTGTGTTAAAGGAAAGTCCTGCAAGACAGGAAGCTACGTGCATTTTCTGACGGGCATGCATATCCCTACCGTCCAGGTACGCTCTTAACAGAAAGACTCCGCAGATTTCAATTGACTTTTCTGCAAGAGCAGATGAAAATTCATTGTGATTGATACTTACATAAGACTCAATGGCATGAGTCAGCACGTCCATACCTGTATCTGCTGTGATAGAAGGCGGAACGCTCTTTACCAGCTCTGCATCCAGAATTGCCTCATCAGCAGTAAGGCTTTCTGAGATCAGCGGATACTTCACATGGTTCTCTGTATCATTTACAACTGCAAAAGAGGTAACCTCAGATCCAGTACCACTGGTAGTAGGAATTGCAATAAGACCCACTTTTCCGTAATTGTTGATCTTCAGGGCAAACTCACGGATTGCCTTGGAAGAGTCAATTGCAGAGCCGCCTCCGACAGCTACTACAACCTCCGGCTGGTACTCCAGAAACTTCTTTACACCTTCTGCGATTTTTCCTACCGGTGCGTCCGGTACAACATCACTGAATACTTCAAACTCCTTGCCACCGCTTTTCAGTGGGTCTGTGATCAGATTGATCATTTCCCCTTTTGCGATGAATGGATCTGTGATCACCAGAACTTTTTTGTATGGCAGTTCTGCCAGTCTATCCAGGGCATTGTCACCAAAGTGGATGACTGTTTTCATTTCAAAAGTTTTCATAATTCAATGCTCCTTTATTGCAGCTCTCTTTTGTACTTTTGAAAGCTTCTATCGGACAGATTCCGGATATCTGCACTCCACACCCTCTTCTTCAAAAAGCTTTAGCCATTTGTCAGAAGGCTTCATATCTGTCACAACAATATCAATATCCCGCAGTCTTCCTGCAACGGAAAATGCGGTCTGGTCAAATTTCGTATTGTCCACAACCAGGATCTTCCTACGTCCGGAATCCAGCATTGCTTTCTTCGCCGTTCCAAAAGCCTCCTGTGATTCCATCACTCCCCATTTCTCATCAAGAGCCTTGCAGGAAAAGACCACAGTATCTACAAAATAAGAGCGAATGACTTCTTCTGTCCGGGATCCAAGGAAGGCAAGGTAACCTTCCTTCATCATCCCACCTGTGGAAATAATGTTCCACCCTGACACATCTGCCAGTTCCAGAAGAATCTCCATGGAATTGGTGATCATAGTCAGACGCTCCTTTTCTTTTAATGCTTTTGCAACGAACACCGCAGTTGTACTGGCGTCCAGAAGCAGATGTTCCCCGTCATGCACAAGAGAGGCTACGATTTCCGCCATCTTCTGTTTCCCAACTACATTCTGATTCTTACGCACGTTAAAGGGAAGATCAATGCTTACATCTTCATTGATCACAGCTCCGCCATAACTTTTAATGGCAAGCCCTTCCTTCTCCAGCTTGTCCAGATCCCGTCTGATGGTCTCTTCGGATACTCCGTATAACTGGCTCAGTTCACTTACTACTACGCGTTTTTCATTCTGTAATTTCTCAAGGATCAGATTTCGTCTCTCTAATGCAAGCATATTCAGATCCCCTCCGTGTTCGTTTTATTGGTCAGACCAGAATTACAGAAGGCTGTCGATCATTCTCTTATCCGGATGTGCGATAACAGATGAATCCAGATACATGCCTTTCTCAGCAACAAGCTCTTTTGCTCTGTCGATTGATGCGGATACGGCAGAAACCTCACCAGTGATCATCATGTAAGATTTTCCGCACATACCTTTTGCAATACGAAGCTCAATAAGATCTACAATTGCAGTCTTTGCAGCCTGATCTGCAGCCTCGATAATGGAAGCTGCGTCATATGTTTCAAGAATTCCCAGTGCACTGATCTCCTCAACCTGAGTAGTTCCGTAAATAGCCGGGAAAAGAGACTCGTGTGGATTACCCAGTACGAAGCTGTCAATACACTTGTCCTCATATGTTGTTACAGCTGTATCAACGGCAGCTTTTACCGCACTGAGATCACCGGTGATAATTGCAATATATTTACCCGGACACACGGTCTGCGCCTCAACGATTTCTACATCAGATGTCTTAACCATTGCATCTGCTGCAGTAACGCCGGTAGCTGTAGTTTTGAATTCAATCATTCCGATTGCTTTACTCATGTTCTGCACGTCCTTTCTAATTCTTTGCAACTACGATCCAGCGATCTGTCACTTCGGTAACTTTACCGGAGATGGTTGCATGGATACCAACACTTAAGCCCTGGGCCGGGGAAGCGATCATCTGACCTCGTGCCACCTGATCTCCAACCTTTACAATTGCCTGCGCCGGAGCTCCGATATGCTGGCTAAGAAGAATTTTAACCTTTGGAATTTCAACCAGTGTCTCGTCCATTGGTGCGTCTTTGTCGTATTTTGTAAGACCAAGACGTGCCATCAGGCGTTCTTCCGGAACCTTGCGGTATTCTCTGGATTCCTTAACTGGTACTGGCTGTACTCCCTGAGGAGGACGAATACCTGCCTTACGAAGTCCACCCTTCATGTCTGCAAGAAGTGTTCTTGGAGCAAGGCTCTGAGGACATGCGTACATTTCGCACACACCACAGGAGCTGCAGAAGCTTGCATTAATGTAAGGATTTACATCTCTGAAATCCTGATTGGAAGCTGCGCGCATGAAGCGTGCCGGATCAATCGGATGTCCCAGATTGTTACGTGGACAAAGATCAGTACAAGTATTACACTGGCAGCAAATAGATGCTGCGCGTTTTAAATCTATAGCAGAAGTCCGCATCTTCTTCTGTACGATTAAATGGTCTTTTGGCAGAACCAGAATCGCATTTGTTGTCTTCGTCACAGGGTCAGAACCTTTTCCGATTCTTCCCATCATCGGTCCACCAATAAAGTAAACCGGATCTTTTACAGTAGTTCCGCCTGCCTGTGCAACTACGTCATCCATGGTACATCCAAGAGGTACTCTTACAGTTACCGGATGATTTACCTCAGCTACAACAGATACATATTTAGATGTTACAGGCTCTTTTTTCTCTACTGCCTGGTATATATTATACAATGTCTCTACGTTGAACACTGCCACTCCCTGCTCAATAGGAAGTCCGCCAGGTCTTACAACTCTACCAGTTGCTTCGTAGATCAGTACAACCTCATCACCCATAGGATATACTTCATCCAGAAGATGGATGCGCATTCCCGGGAACTCTTCAATATGCTGTTTCAGAGCATTTACTGTCTGAACATAAGATTTTTTGATTCCAATAATGGCCTCAGAAGCTCCAACAGTCTCCTGAACCATATGGAAGGTTTTCATAATTTCGTAAGCGTGCTTCTCTAATAACTGTCTATGTAATTTCAGTAAAGGTTCGCACTCTGCACAGTTCATAAGAATGGTATTGGCTTTATCTGTCAGCTTCATATATGTAGGAAATCCTGCACCGCCGGCACCAACTACACCATTCTCCTGTATAATATTCTGTAATTCTTTGATATCCATGGCGTTACTCCAATCCTGCACCGTCATCAACGATACCTACAATGGCGGCATCTACCGGTGCTGTTTCTACGCCGCAGCCAATTCTTGCCGCGCTTCCTTGTGCCACCAATACATATTCTCCGATTCCTGCACCGATAATATCGATTGCAACAATCTGGCTGAGGTCACCTTTCATGTGATGAACCGGTTCCACGATCATAAACTTATTGCCGATCAGCTTTTCGTTTTTTCTTGTGGAAACAACGCTTCCTACTACCTTGCCAACTATCATGTGAACCTCCAAATTTTATACCAGTTCAGCCACGCACGTATCTGTCCCCAAATCCTGCATGGCTGAACATTTTATTTTCGTAATGAGGAATGTAACTTCCGCTTCATTACTTTATGATTGTAACTGTATTGCCTGTGGCAATTTTTGCTGCATTTGCTTCATCTGTATCAATGTGCATCTCCAGTGTAAAACTGTCGTCCACACGGATCTTCACATGATTGAAAATAGTACCTCTCTCATTGTCTGCCTTAACAGAAACGATATCTCCGTCCTTCACGCCGGCTGCCTGGGCATCCTTCGGGGACATGTGGATGTGGCGCATTGCTACGATACATCCCTCTTTCAGATAGATCGCACCTTTCGGTCCGACAATAGCGATAGGAGCACTTCCCTTAACATCTCCAGACTCACGAACCGGTACTTTCATACCAAGCTTGATGGCATCTGTAGCTGATACCTCAACCTGGGAAGCCTTGCGGACCGGTCCGAGAATGCGGACATTCTCGATGGCACGGAGCTTCAGTCCAACGATGGTTACTGTCTCATTGGACGCAAACTGTCCTCCCATCAGCTCTTTCTTCTTGGTGAGCTGATATCCTGGTCCGAATAAAGCTTCAACATGTTCCTGTGTCAGGTGGATATGTCTTGCGGAAACTCCGATCGGCACCATGAAACCATTGCCTTTTTCTTCTTTTTTATTAAGAGCATCCAGTACCATTCTGGTGATCAGCTCAACATTATTGGTTTCCAAAAGTACACCTGCTTTCTTCCTGGATTATGTAATAATCTAGGCGTGAATTATTTGAGAACTGGAAGAATCTTCTCAACATCAGTATGAGGTCTCGGAATTACGTGTGTAGCTACAAGCTCTCCAAGTCTGGATGCTGCTGCGCTTCCGCTCTCAACTGCAGATTTAACTGCTCCAACATCTCCACGAACCATAACAGTTACAAGACCGGAACCGATCTTCTCTGTTCCAACTAATGCAACGTTAGCTGCTTTACACATCTGGTCAGCTGCCTCGATAGCTGCTGTAAGTCCTCTGGTTTCTACCATTCCTAATGCTTCCTGTGTCATGATTTTTTCCTCCTTATGAATTGCTGGTTTCTCAGCTTCTATGTGTTTGGTTTCTGTAATCTCTTTGTCAGCTGCAGTGGTCTTCGGCTCTTCTGCCTTTACCTCTGCTGCTTTTGCTTTGGTTGTTCTGGCCGTTCTTCTCGGAGCGGCTGCCTTTTTAGGGGCTGCTTTTTTCGCTGTCTCTTTCTTTTCTTCGTCAGCCATTATTCATCCCCCTTTTTCTTTCTCCATCGACTTGCGCTTAACTCCACCATTTTGACGATTTCCTCATGGGGATTGGCAATTACTGCATAGCTTGCCGGTTTCTTGATGGCTTGTGTTGCGGCCGCTTCCACGGCCTCTGTAACAGCTGCCACATCGCCTTGTACAATAATGGTCACCAGTCGTCCGCCCAGCTTACGCTCCCATGACGCCAGCTCAACGTCTGCCGTTTTGCACATGATGTCCAGGGCATCCATAGCCGCTACAACACCTGTGATTTCGATAAAACCATATGATTTACTCATGAGCGAACTCCTTTTTGTTCATTAGATGCTTGGAAGGATTTTCTCCACATCTGTATGAGGTCTTGGGATTACGTGTGTAGCTACAAGCTCTCCAAGTCTGGAGGCTGCTGCGCTTCCACTCTCAACTGCTGCCTTAACAGCTCCAACATCACCGCGAACCATAACAGTTACAAGACCGGATCCGATTTTTTCTGTACCAACCAGTGTAACCTCTGCTGCTTTTGTCATTGCATCTGCTGCCTCGATTGCAGCTGTAAGTCCTCTGGTCTCTACCATTCCTAAAGCTTCCTGTGCCATGATGAATTCCTCCTGATTTATCTCATCTTCTCAAGTACGCTCCAGCGTACTTGCTGTGAGGTACCTGTCATGCTCCGCATGACTGTTCGTTATTATTATAGATGTTTCTTCACTGGTTAGCAATAACTATTCCTTATCCAGTGCGCTGATTTTCAGCATTTTTTGTGTACCGGGTTCCGGATTTGGTATTACGTAGTGCTGTACCACACCGGTCATACTCTCTGCTACTCTGATTCCAGCTTCCACAGCCTCTGTTACATCAGAAACGCTTCCGCGGAACTTGATGCAGACAAGGAGCGGTACCGGCAGACTGTCCGCATTTGCAGGTTTATTTTTATCAAAAACCTCCAGATGGACATTTGCTGCCTTGCAGCCGGCGTCGGCCGCCACAAATGCTGTTGCCAGTCCGAACACCTCCAAGATTCCTACAGCTTCTGCCATCTTGATTCTCCTTTATCCGGCAATTATTTATTTACAACTGCGATCTTAAGACCGGTCATTGCAAGGTTCTTCTTTAATGCTTCATTGATCTCCTCAAGCGGATACTTGTCTGTGATCAGTTCAGACATTGGAAGTCCGATTGCGTTTGCTCTCTTAAGGAAGTCAAATGTTGTAACGTAATCTCTTAAGGTGTATACCCAGGAGCCTACGATTGTGATCTCTTTGGAGCAGATGTCAAAGTGCGGGTTGATTGTAGCATCTCCACCATTGATGAAGAAACCAAGCTCGCAAAGACCGCCGCCGTTGCGGATAAATTTGTAGATGTTTGCATGAGCAACAGGTGATCCTGTGCACTGGAATGCAAAGTCTGCAAGATGTCCGCCGAACTGATCCTTAACAGCCTCAGCAAGTGCTTCGATTCCTTTGTGCTCCATGAAGTTTACGCTCATGGTAGCGCCCATTCTCTTAGCGAAATCAAGACGCTGCTGATTTCCATCTACTGCGCAGATGTTCTCGATACCCATGGTACGAAGAACTGCGATGCAGATCAGACCGATCGGTCCGCATCCCTGTACAACAACTCTGCTGTTGAAACGAAGGATACCAGTTGTTTTTGCTCTCTCAACTGCATGTACAAGAACTGCACATGGCTCGATCAGGATACGGGAATCCAGATCAAGGTCGCTTACGTTGAAGAATGTGCTTCCGAAGTTTCCGCCTCTGATGAAGATGTAATCAGAGAACCATCCGTTCAGATGTACATCATCATCTGGAAGAAGTCCGTATACGTCAGCTCCGCCAACGTTCTTTTTGTTCAGGTCGAACATTGTGATCTCCGGATCATCCTTGAAGATCATACAGGTAACAACTTTATCACCGATCTTAACTGGTTTTCCAGCTGTATCAGTCTTAACATTTTTACCCATGGCAACGATCTCACCAGTTCCCTCATGTCCAAGTGCAACTGGGATCAGGTTAAATGGGTCTCTCTTGAATTCGTGAGCATCAGTACCGCAAACGCCGCAGCCTTCTACTTTAACAAGGATGTCGTCGTCACCAACTGGTGGGATCGGGTACTCTTTGATGTCGAAATGCTCTTTCTCAGTCAGAACTGCAACGTGTGCAGTTTTCGGGATAGCGCCTGCCGGTGCAGCAGCAGCTGGAGCTGCAGCTGCTGCAGAAGCTGCCGGTGCAGTTCCAGCCATTCCAGCAAGAACCTGTTTTACGATTTCTTCGATATTTACGTTATTCATATCCATTTTTATGTTTCCTCCTGTCAGCGAATGCAAAGGCTGTCTGCCATTACGCAGCGTCTTCTCTTGGTGAATGTGCTTGCGCTTGTAAGTCCCTCACCGGTACGGCTTGCGATTGTGAATGTGCAGTAACCCTCTCCGCCAAATCCAAGTGCTGCATAAGAAGGTGCATTCTTAACAAGGATTGCGGTATCGATTGCTTTCGCATATTTGGTGATATTGTCAATGTTCTTGGAATGAATGTGTGCAGAGTGGCGGTTGCCATGCTCAAGCCATACGGCCTGCTCTACTGCATCATCAAAGTCTTTTGCTCTTACAACGCCAAGGATCGGCATCATAAGCTCTGTGGCGATAAGCGGATGTTCCTTCGGTCCCTCGAATACGATGCAGCGGATGTTTGCAGGAGCATTTACTCCGATCATGGAAAGTAATGTTCTTGCGTCACGTCCAACGCATTTACGGTTCAGCTTGCCGCCTGCAAGAACAGTCTCAACAAGTTTGTCCTGTTCTTCCTTGGAGGCCAGGTAACAATCATTCTCGCTTACCAGATAATGCATAAGCTCATCTGTGATGGAAGCAACTGCTACGATCTCCTTCTCTGCGATGCAAGGAAGGTTGTTATCGAATGTACATCCGTTTACGATATCCTGGGCAGCTTTTCTTACGTCTGCTGTCTCATCTACAACTGCTGGTGGGTTTCCTGCGCCAGCACCGATTCCACGTTTTCCAGAGGAAAGAACTGCGGTAACAACGCCAGGGCCGCCTGTTGCAGCGATCAGCGGGATATCTTTATGTTTCATCATGATGTTGCTTGTCTCTAATGTAGGTTTCTCTACTGTAACTGCGATATTGTCCGGGCCGCCTGATTCCAGGGATGCCTCGTTCAGAAGGTTGATCGCATAAATAGAGGTCTTGATTGCTGCCGGATGTGGGTTGAATACAACTGTATTTCCGCCTGCCAGCATACCGATGGTATTACACAGAATGGTCTCACTTGGGTTGGTACACGGAGTGATGGCTCCGATTACGCCGAATGGTCCCATCTCGATCAGAGTTAATCCTCTGTCGCCAGACCATGCTGTTGTGCTGAGATCTTCTGTACCTGGGGTTTTATCTGCTACCAGATGGTGTTTCAGGATCTTATCCCCTACATTTCCCATTCCGGTCTCATCAACACCCATACGTGCAAGGATTTCTGCATTTTCTTTGGTTTTTCTACGAATGCAGGTAATAATTTTTTCTCTCTGGTCCAAGGACATTTTCCGAACGATCTTCTGGGAAGCTTTCGCTGCCTCGATAGCTTCGTTCATATCTTTGAAAATTCCATGTTTACCGGCCGGAGCGTCTGCAATCTGCATTTTTGCCATTACTTCCTGTACAATATCCTGTACCATGCTTTCGCTGATTGGCATGAGATTGTTCCTCCTTAAAAATCGCCTGTAGCTGCTCGGGTTTCTCACAGCTGCCAGCCTTTATAGTTTTGATTATTTCAGTCCTAACTGAGCCATAACCTGTTTTGTGATCTTAGCTACTAACTCTGCGTCTGCGTTAGCTGTATCTGCTGCTGGAGCATCGCTTCCGCCAACGAAATCATACTGATATCCTGGGAACTGTTTGTAGTCCTCATTATGGCAAGCGCCGCCGCAGTTGTGGCAGTTCATGCCGTCTTTGTTCTGACAGAGGTTTGCAGGATGTTTTCCTGGCATACCGAATTTACGACGGATCTCATAAAGTTTCTTGATGTTCTCTTTGTCGAATTCCTTCGGGCCGCCAAGAAGTTTGCTCTGATACAGAAGCTGTGCGTAGAACTCTACGGACTCCATCTTCATGTATGCAGCGTTCAGGTCTGTGCTCCATGTAAGAGCTCCGTGGTTTTCAAGAAGAACTGCATCGAAGTATGGAAGATATTTCTCAAGGTTGTCCGGGATCTCCATTGTAGACGGTGTACCGTACTCAGCGATCGGAACGCATCCAAGAGCGATAACAGCCTCTGGCATGATCGGCTGTGTAAGCGGGATACCTGCGATAGCGAAGGATGTTGCATAAATCGGATGAGCATGTACAACAGATCCTACATCAGGTCTCTTCTCATATACTCTCATGTGCATCTTGATCTCAGAAGATGGTTTGAATCCTTGGTTAGCCTGAAGAACATTACCCTTAGCATCTACTTTACAGATGAACTCTGGAGTCATGAAGCCTTTGGATACACCAGTAGGTGTGCAAAGGAACTCATTGTCATTCAGTTTTACGGAGATGTTACCGTCATTTGCTGCAACCATGTTACGGTTATAGATTCTTCTTCCGATGTCGCAAATCTGTTTTTTGATTTCGTATTCGTTTACCATGCTTTTTTCCTCCTTAAGCACATTCAGGTACGGTGGATTATGTAAGTTATAGTACCGCACCGGGTAACTTATCATGGCTAGGCATAGCTAGCCTGTTACTTTTTTTGGTTATGGTGTAAGTTTACACCATTCCACACCATAAGTCAAGGTTTTTCCGTTGTTTTATGTTGTTTTGTGTGGAATTTTTCCCAGATTGCTATGTTGTTTTTCGTGGTTTTCCTGTTTTTTCCACATCTTCCTGATTGGCTTCTGCTTCTTCCCATGGCATCACATCCCCTTCTTCCCGAAGATGCTCCAGGATTTCCGGGATTCCCTGCTGTTTCTTGGAATCCACATAAATAATGGTCTTGCAGCCGGCAAGCTTCAGCCAGGATGTGGCAAGCTTCACGTTGGCATTTGGATCATTGATCTTGGTCACGATCCCGATCACCTCACGGTTCGCCATGCAGGTGATACAGGGCGGGAAAAGGCAGTAGGGCTCGATGGCGGAAACCAGCAGGCCTACCACATCAGATTCATATGTATATAACGCCAGGGCGTGTCCCAGTCCCTTGGTCTGGGCATACTCTCCTGGCGTATCCACGATCACATCAAAATTATTCACATACTGTGTTTTATGGTAATGTATTTTTTCACCGCGTAGGGCCTGGGTAAGAGTGGTCTTTCCTGCCTCGCTGCGGCCGATCAGAACAAGTTTCTTCATATTATATCAGGTCCTTGTGATCGGGCATAAAGTAAAGCCCAGTTTATTTCCCACGTAGTCCAGAATAGCGCTGGTGGATGCTTCCACTTCTGATACCGTACCGGTGATGATCAAGCTGCCGCTGAAACGGTCTACAAATCCCAGTTCGATCCCGGATGACTTCATAGCGATATCCGCCATAATGATAGCGGTCTCTGCCGGGCTTACGGTCATGATTCCAATGGCTGCCCTTGAATAATCCAAAGAGGGATCCAGTCCCAGTTTGGTATAAAGGATCTTATCCGGATTGGCAATGATGTGGGCCAGGGAAATCTGCTTGCCCGGTACCAGTTCCTGCACAATCCGCTGTTTCATTTCCGGAGACATATTATCTGTATATCCCATGTTTACCTCCTAAAACGGACATGTCGCCTGGCGGCGGCATCACCATATATGAAAGTCCGTATCTTCCTATAATCCTGTTTCTGAATGTATCTCTGTCCTTAATTATACCTTTCCATTTCTTCACTGTCAACAAAAAGCAACAGGTATCAGCACACTATATGTGGTTTTTCCTGTATTTCATTGTTGTTTTTATTTGTTTTCTATCTTTTTTCCGTTTTTACTGTTGACATGCTATTTTTCCTCTGTCATACTAAAACAAAGGAGTTGATTTTATGTATCTTTCTGATATACATACTCATTCTATCGCCAGCGGGCACGGTACTAGCTGTACCATCAGCGACATGGCGAAGGCAGCTTCCAGGAAGAGGCTGAAGCTTCTTGGGATCACAGACCACGGGCCGGCTACTCTGGCAGCTGGGACTTCCTCTTATTTTCGAAGTCTGACCTATTCCCCCAGGAAACGATTTGGAGTGGAATTATTGTATGGAATTGAACTGAATATTCTGGATACAGATGGAAAAGTAGATCTGGAACAGGAGCTTCTTAATAAGCTGGACTATGCCATTGCCAGCATGCATTATCAGAATTTCCGTCCAGGGACACGGGAAGAAAATACCACAACATTTCTGAACGTAATGAAAAATCCTGTGGTAAAAATACTGGGACATATTGACAATACCCAATATGATGTGGATTACAATGCAGTTGTAAAAGCCGCCGGCGAAAACGGCGTGATCCTGGAGATCAACGAAGCTTCCCTGGCTCCTTACGGATACCGGGGCGACACACGGACTAACTGCGCACAGATTCTGGCCTGCTGCCGGAAGTACCTGGTTCCTATCGTACTTTCCAGCGACAGCCATGGGGCCGAACATATTGGAGATTTCACTTATGCTGCTGATTTCGTCCATGAGGCCATGTTTCCGGAAAGCCTGATTCTCAACAACCAGATTCCCAAATTAAAAATGCTGTTAAGTATAAGATAGCAAAAAACTCTCCTGAATTATAAACCACTTTTTTCACTTCGTTTATATATTCAGGAGAGTTTTCTTTTACTATTCACAGATATTTTTTCGCAAGATGATTTCTGCAAACAGGATCTGCAGAAAACCCAGGCATGCAGTGTGAAATGCCATCTGTGCGATTAACTATTTCTCATCTGTATTTCCCTGCTCTGCCTCTCTTACTTTCTGCATCATTGCCGCCAGTTCCTGGTATTTTCCAGTCACATAGCCGTAGTTTTTCCTCTTATGGGGAAACTGGCAATTGGTGCAGTCCTTGAAGCCTTTTTCGTTATATTTAAAATTCCCGCCGCACTTATCTCCCAGTGCATAAAGAGGGCAATAGCAGAACAGGCAGTTAAAATCTTCCGGGTCTGCCCCTTTGTGGCAGGGGAAAAATTCGCATTTCTTGTGGCTGAAATAAGAGTATTCTTTGTCTTCCCAATATTTCTTCTTCATACTGTTCTACTTATCTCCTATAGTTCAAACTCTTCTGTGCAAACCGTTTCATAATGTACAGCGCTTAAGCAGCACAAACTTGTTTCCACCAGCTGACTACAATGTGTTTTTGCAATAAAAGAGTAAAAAAAATACCGCTATAGCGGTTTCCAAATCATCGTCCTTATTTAAGAGGGAGCGATGCTACCCCGGGGTAGAATATGATCCGTTCATATATACGCGGAGGGAACGGTTTCATCCGAAGTAGTATCGCCTGCCATTTAATCTGTATAATTCTTCTGAACAGGCGATTATTCCATAAAAAATGTCCACTCACAAAAGCGGACAACATCTCGGGGCTGCGGATTCCCCAAAACTGGTTGTTACACTTTCATCGGAAGTTTAACCTCGCCATACCAAGCAGGTTTCCTGGCTCCAGGATCATCGCTCCTCTCTCCTTCTCATGCATCTGCACAATGGACTCTGAGATTCGCTCCTCTGTTACAGTGACCGGATCGCTCAGGTTTCACACCTGATTCCCTCTTTCTGCCAGCTCATAGCCTTCAGCACTTAATATGTTCAATATGGAATTATACTGACATTATAGTACCACCGGTCACTGTGTTTGTCAACCCTTGATGAGAAACTTTTGTTATTTTTTTATCAACCTGTAGCGGCTGTCCGCAGATTGCCTGGCAATGACTGCGCGGGATCTTGTTCATAAGCAAAGTTTAACGCGATTCAGCCTGCAATCTCACGGATCTTCTCCACCAGAACTTTCGCTGTCTTCTCATGGGATGGATGTCCTGGATGCTGTCTTGAGCCAAATTCCCCTTCCAGGGTATCTGGCAGTTCCACAAACTCAACACGTTCATCCCCGGACTTTGTCTTATAATTCTGAATCGCATTTTCAATGGTAGACTGGATTCCATTTCCAAGCATTCCGTAACACCACAGAATATAGCTTTCCGGATTACAGTCACGCAGTTTTTTCAAAAAATCCTCCACTGCATTTCCCACCTTTTCCATATCCTTGGTGCCGCTGCCGTCATTTGTTCCCAAATTTACCACAATCACGTCTGGCTGGAATTTCTGGAAATCCCATTTTTCAAAAGCTCCCAGTTCCTTGTTTCTCTCTCCGTTCAACAGGCCGCACACCTGCTCGTAATAGGGCGGGATTGCCTGTTTTTCATCCCCTTCCCAGGAACAGAAAACGCCCCATCCGCTCTGGCTTATGCAGTGATAAATTGCATCCAGCTCTTTCGCTGCCATATACGCATAATTGTCCACACAATTAAAGCAAAAAGAATTCCAGGTCATTTCCCCGCCTGCTCCGCTTCCGCCTTCCCCGGAAGTGATACTGTCTCCGATCACCTCCAGCCTCATTTTCGGCTCTTCAAGAGGGCAGAATTCTCCGTCTGTCTGCACTTCCAGTATCTGAAATAGTGTTTTCTCATCTGTTGGAAAAGCAGGCGTATCACGAAGAAGCTTCACGTTCCGGATCTTATCCCCCTCCATGTTTCGAAAAAGACAGATTTTCTGTTCCCCTTTGTTTACCATAAGACGCTGACTCAGTGCACCGTCTACGATCACATCTGCCCAGGGCTCAAACAGCTCGTAATCTGAGCGGACCGTCACCCACGCTTCTGTGGCCTTTATATTCATTTCAATCCCGGAAGCCGTCCAGAACAAGGTAACCGGCTCCAGACTTCCATTTGTCCTGCCAAGAACTCTTAAATATGGAATTTCCCTGATCTTATAATCTTTCAGCATTTTCTTTTCCTCTCTTCTGGTTCTATGAAGCGCATTTTTCGTTATCCTAAACGTTTTCGCAGCTTCACAGCTGAATGCATAACAGTTATCGCTATTATACTTCTTTTCTATTTACATTTCTATATTCCAATAGAATTTTTCTCCTATGAAAAAAGCCCTCCCGGACTTTCATCCGAAAGGGCTCTCCTATTCATTTGTTCAGACTACACAAGACGTCTTACAGAAGTAATGGTTCTGTATGCAGCGTTGTTGCTGATCTTGATTCCATCTCTGGAGTTGGAAGCATGTACGATCTGTCCATTTCCCATATAGATTGCAACGTGTCCGCCATAGCAGATCAGATCACCTGGCTGTGCATCTGCATAAGATACTTCATATCCTGCATTCTGCTGCTCATAAGAGGTTCTTGGAAGGCTTACGCCGAAGTTTGCATATACACTCTGTACAAAACCGGAGCAGTCAGCACCGTTTGTAAGGCTTGTTCCGCCCCATACATACGGATTTCCAACGAACTGTGTCGCATAATCTACAACAGAAGATCCTGAACCGGAAGAACTGCTGGAGCTGCTGGATGAGCTGGAAGAGGAATCATCAGAAGAATCATAATCTACTGTATTCTCTGTGTCGATCACATTGCCATACTCATCATATTCATAATCAGAAGAAGTATCGGAAGAACCGCTTACAACGTTTCCATCCTCATCATACTCTACCTCCTCGGAAGAATCATAATCTCCGTTCTCCTCAGCTTCCTGTGCTGCTGCGGCTGCGGCAGCCTCTGCTTCTGCCTGGCGTCTTGCTTCTTCCTCAGCTGCAATACGCTCTGCCTCAAGCTGCTCGATTTCAGCCTGCTGCTGTTCCAAAAGGTTTGCATACTCGGTTGCCTGCTGCTGTGCATATGCGATCTCGTTCTCGCAATCTGCATTGTTGGCGCGGGTTACATCCAGCTGATACTGAAGGTTGGACTGCTGAGCCTCATACTCTTCTTTCATTGTCTCGAAATCAGCTTTCTCCTGCTGATACTGATCTTCTAACTTCTGAACCTCTTCAATCGTTCTTGCATATTTCTGAAGGCTCTCTCTATCCTGCTCGTACATCTGCTGTGTGTACTCAGCTCTTGTAAGAAGATCTGCAAGGTTATCTGCGTTCAGCATCATCTGGAACCATGCATTGTTTCCACCTTTTTCGTAAAGGTACTGGATACGTTTCTTCATGGAGCTGTACTGTTTATCTTTGGCGTTCTGAGCCTTGGTCAGGTCGCCTTCTGTTTTCTCAATTTCGGCCTGTTTGGAAGCGATATCATTCTCAAGAGTCTGAATGGAAACCATTACATTTACAAGATCAGAATTCAAAGATTCGATCTGGCTCTCAAGCTGCTGTTTCTGCTCCCACAAAGCACTCATACGCTCATATGTAGCATCCAGCTGCTGGCTTGTCCAAGCCTGCTCTTCTCTTAAGTCGCTCTCACGGTCAGCCATTACGCTTACTGCCTGTGAGCCGCACATTAAAATTGCCAGTGTCAGACATACAATTCTTTTCTTCATGTTTCATCACCCTCGTTAATCTTTTTGATAATCTAAATAGCTCAATTTGTAAGATGTTTGCAATATCTTTTTCAATCTTGCTACATATTAACACACCCTTGAAAAGATTTCAACCCTAAATTGCAATAAATTTTAAATTTCTGTAACATTTCGTAATATATTTGTTTTAAACAAGTCAACCACATTCTGTGAATCCGGCTTGTTATCGCGGCAGCCGCCGAATTCTTATGCAATCTCCAGCTTGTTGTTTATAAAAAAGAAGGAAACCAGCGTCTTCACTGATTTCCTTCTATAAAATATCTTATTAATTCTTATTACTTGCCAAACAGATCATACAGGATCTGGTCTGCTGTCATGTTTCCATAACCATCCGGATCAGAAAGAACACTGCTGTTCCATCTTAAGAAATTACCATTACGGATGTAATTTCCAACTGAAGGATGATAGCTAAAAATGTTATATCCAGCATACATGGACATGTACTTCTTCGCCAATGCAACTGCCTGGCTGGAATAATCACCTGTAGGAGTGGTGGTTCCAGAAATCTGAACACCAGCCTGTGGGGTAGAATGTACGATTACAACACTCTTGTCACTGCACTGTCCGATTACGATCCAGGTATGTCCGGAGTTATATCCAATATCGCCAGGCTTCAGTGTCCATCCATTCTGGGACAGATAGCTCTGATTTACAATGCTTCCCCAGCCTTTGCCTGAATAGTAGCTTCCGATTTCACCGGATACAACCGTATATCCATATCCTACATTTGACTGTGTCTGCATTACCTGATAAGCAGCCCATCCTACAAATCCGGAACAGTCAAATCCCTTCGCTCTATTCGAAGTAGAAAGATCACGATAATTATTGTAATTATAGGCAGATGGATTGGAAGACCATTTGTTATACCAGTCTGTCATTGTCTGGCTCAGACCTTTTCTTGTGGAATCATTCCAGCCGCCGCCCCATACATAAAGGGCTTTTCCAACAGGCTGCAATGCGCCAAGCAGATAGTTCTTAATGGTCTTGGTACCTGTATTGGTACTTGGAGTCGGTTCATCCTTCTTCTCGCCCAGGCAGATACCTGCACTTGAAAATTCATATTTCACGCCATCAATGGTCTGGATACCAGTATACATGGCGCCTGATGTCTTATCAAAGTAGTACTTGGTTCCTTTATCCTTATTCTCTACCCAGCCAGTCGCCATGGCGCCTGTGCCGCTGTAGAAATAATATGTAATATTATTGATCTTCTTAAAGCCAACCGCCATAATACCGTTGGTGGAAGTAGAGGAAGTACTCTGGAAATAACGCTTCACGCCAGAAGAGCTTGTCAGCCAGCCTGTTGCCATAATTCCGGTCTTGGAGAAATATCGGGTATTTCCTTTGCTGTCCTTTACAAAACCAGTAGCTGCAACTCCTGACTTCGAATAGAGATAATAGGTCTTACCTCCCAGCTTCAGCCACTTCGTCTTCATATAACCGGTAGACGGGGCAAAATAGCGTCTCTGTCCTTTGGAATTGGAGAGCCAGCCTGTTACCATAACACCAGCTTTGCTTGTGAAGTAACGCTTTCTTCCCTTGCTGTCTGTCAGCCAGCCTTTCACCTGAACACCGTTGGATTTCTTAAAGTAGTATTTCTTGCCGTTCAGTGTTAACCAGCCTTTGACTTTCTTGCCATTTTTGTAGTAGTATGTTTTTCCATTTACTGTACGGAATCCATTCTTTGTCGCTGCCTGCACCTCTGTAGAGGATGCATGACATGTAAAACCAGCTGCCATGACCATCAGAAGCAGCAGGATACTCCACAGTCTGAATTTTTTGCGTTTGCTTTGCATACTTACCTTCCTTTTTTAAATCGTTTTGATATTTTTATCACAAGTTTTACAAAGTTGTTACATCTTTATGTAGCTCATTATATTACAGATTCTGCTTACCGTCAACATGAAAGTAAAACTCTGTAAGATTTGCACAACATTTCCGTATAATTTTTAGAACTTGCGTAAAAGCAAAATATCGATCACAGGGGACTTTGGCTCGTTACCCGTTATCGCCGCAGCTGCCAGGTTCTTATGCGATCGCGTCTTTTTCCCACACATGAAAAAGGACAGCTCCCACAAAATTGCAGAAGCTGTCCTCTTTTTATCTTTTGTAATATATCTGTTATAGATTATAACAGATGTTTTCTTAATTCTTCCCCGCTTGCAGCGCTTAAATAAGCTGGTGCCACATCAAATACGGTCTTGCAGCCCTTCTGACCTTCCTGGTTCATGCGGTATGCAGCTCTTGCATATGCTACGATCACAGAAGAAGTAAATTCCGGGTTGGAATCCAGCTTCAGGCTGTACTCGATCACATGGCTGTTCTCATCGTTCCAGCCAGTCTTTCCAGTACGGATCACAAATCCACCGTGTGGAATTCCGCTGTGGTCACGTTTCAGCTCTTCTTCAGAAATGAAATGTACAGTGGTATCATACTCATCAAAATAGTTCGGCATGGTCTTGATCTCGTTCTCGATTCTTGCAAGATCAGCGCCTTCCTCAGCTACCACAAAACACTCTCTTGTGTGTTTCTCTCTTGTAGTAAGCTCCGGGTTCTTGCCGCTTCTTACTGCTTCCAGTGCAGACTCAACCGGGATTGTGTACTGCTTGCCGTCTTTTACACCTTTGATGCGGCGGATTGCATCAGAATGTCCCTGGCTTACGCCTTTGCCCCAGAATGTGTAATCCTTTCCATTGGTCAGGATTGCATTTGCATACATACGGTTCAGGGAGAACATTCCTGGATCCCAGCCTACGGAAATAATTCCAACATGTCCATTCTCAGAAGCTGCTTTATCAACATTAGCAAAATGCTCCGGAATTCTCTTATGAGTGTCAAAGCTGTCTACTACATTAAACCACTGGGCATATTTCGGTGTCTGCTCTGGCAGATCCGTAGCACTTCCGCCGCAAAGGATCATAACATCGATCTGATCTTTCATCTTCTCGGCGTCATCTACAGAATATACCTTGGCTGTCTCAGTCAGGATCTTAACCGTTTCAGGAGCACGACGGGTAAATACACCCACCAGTTCCATATCAGGATTGTGTTTGATGGCGCACTCTACGCCACGTCCTAAGTTACCATATCCCAGAATACCAATACGAATACTCATTATCTGATTCCTCCTATACCACCGCATACCGGATGCTCTGCATCACCTTTTGAAAAAGCAGGTTGGACTGCGGTATCTATCTCTATTTCACGCTTTAACAGTTTAATACGTGTGAGTTTTCTTGTCAATTGCTTTTTGTAGAAAATTAGCAGCACAGCACGCCGCTTCCCGGGCAGCACATTCCACAAAGGGCATTTGCCAGACAAAGTTTCAGGCACATATCATCCCCAGCCACTGGCATTCCGCCAAATGGCCCCTGCTGGGTCTCATACCAGCTTCCGCCGCCTTCCATCCGGTTCAGAAGCATACGATACTGCTGGTTATTCGGCTCCAACCGCACAGCTTCCCGGATATGCTCAAGCGCTTTTACATTATTTCCCATTCCCATATTGGCCATGGAAGAAATGTAATACCACTCTCCATTCTTCTGGTAAAGGGAATTCAGCACATTCATAGCCTCCTGATAATGTCCGCTCTGGACAAAATTTGCCGCCGCACGTCTGCGGACGCTCTCTTCATCCTCGTAGGTACTCTGGCGCTGCTGTCCTCCGAAACCTCCGAAGCCGCCATATCCATAACCGCCGTATCCACCAGAAGCTCCGCCGCTGCTTCCATACTCCCGTTCTTTCATGATCTGTTCGTATGCCTGCTGCACTTCTTTAAACTTCTCTTCTGCCTGGTCCTTGTTCGGATTATTGATATTGGCGTCCGGATGATACTTCCGGCTCAGCTTTCTGTACGCCTTTTTAATTTCTTCATCTGTCGCATTTCTGGAAACTCCCAGTACGCTATATGGATCCAACATGTTCTTTCTCCCGTTCTTCCCTGCGCTTCCTGCTCACTTCCTCAAAGCGGCACCACACACCGGAATATAAAATGTTCCGAAGAATATCCCCATATTTTATAATAGGAAGCTTCTCGAATTCTCTGCAGGTTTCCGCCATCATCATCATGAGGATCTGGCGTACTTCCCCCTCAAACCCTTCCATTGTATATTTTTTTGCGAAAGGATTGTAATCTTTATTTTTCACATCCTCTTCCACATCATCATATGCGTCCAGAAGATAAATGAATTTTCCAAGATAAAAGCCTATTCTTCGAAGGCTTCTCTCCCACTCATCCTGCCTGTAGGCAAGGATCTCCTCCATAATATGCCCGAAGATTCCGGACATTCTGTCAATGTCTGTCTCTCCCTCTTTTTCCAAAGCGGAAAGCTCATCCAGAAGCTCCACGATCCGCTTCGCCTTATCCGGATAAAGCTTTAACAGACGGTTATTTTTCCCCTCCAGAAGCTTTGCATAGCCAAGCTTCACATATTTTCGGTCGTCATTCCAGTCGTCCAGACATTTATAATAAGTAAGAAGAATGTTCATGTCTGCACAGTACTCTGTCATCACATTCTTCCGCACTGGCTGCTTTCTCACCGGATGAAGCACACATCTGGTTGTTCCTTTATAGGTCTTCGGCTCATAAAGCCCGGAAAGTAGCATGATCACAAAGGTCATGTCATAACTCAGTGTAATCTGACCGGAAATCCCGTATTTCTCCCGCAATTCCCTGCAAAGACCGCAATAAAAGGATCTGTACATGTCAAAATCCTTCATCTTGATCTCCGGCTTGTTCATCACAATATATCCAAACATATCAGCGCCTCTTTATAAATTTTGTGTGACACTTTGGACATTCGATCTCCACTTTCTTAAAACCGCCTCTTGGAATACGGATCTTCTGGCCGCAGCCCGGGCAGCTGTAAATATGATAATCCTTGCGCTGGCTCATCATCCGCTTTTCTTTCTGGAAACGGGCTCTTAATTTGTCCGTTGCCTGCAGATATTTCTGATTTTCCTGATAACGCTTGGAAATATTTTTGGAAAAGATTCTGAAATAAGTATACACAATTGCTGCCATACCAAACAGATCCAGGAAAGTTCCAATTCCACTTCTGGTTCCGGTAAACAGAGTCAGCACAATAGCAACCAGTGCCACTCCCATAGTAAATCTGGAAAACTGATCCACTCCATTACGTCCCTGCATAAACCTCATAAATTTTTCTCTCAATAGAATGCCTTCTTTCTTTGGCGCTCACCTGCTGACAGGCAAGCGGCTGATTTTTGAAACGCTATATACTTCTCCCTATTCCTAACCCTGTACAACGAACCATGACCATCTGGCAGCTTCCTATCTGTCGCTGCAAACCTGGAAAATATAGAATTTCAAATAATAAGACTCATCTGCAGACCACAGGATCGGATGATCCGGTGCCTGGGTGCGGTATTCCACCTGACGGAGGCGCTTGTGCACATTCTTGGCAGCCTGTCCAATGGTCTGGGTAAAAAGCTCATAGTCCATAAAATGTGAACAGGAGCAGGTGGCAAGAAAGCCGCCGTCCTTTACCAGCTTCATGGCACGTAAGTTGATCTCACGGTAACCCTTTACCGCATTCTTGATGGAGCTTCTTGACTTGGTAAACGCTGGGGGATCCAGAATTACCACGTCGTATTTCTCCCCCTTCTCTTCCAGTTCTGGAAGAAGGTCAAATACATCCTCACAGATAAATTTCACTGAGTCAGAAAGTCCGTTTAAGGCTGCATTGGCTGTGGCCTGGTCTACTGCAAGCTGTGAAGCATCCACACCAGTTACCTCTTTTGCTCCTGCATATCCTGCATTTAAGGCAAAAGATCCGGTATGGGTAAAGCAGTCCAGAACTCTGGCGTTCTTGCAAAGCTTCTGGATAGCCAGACGGTTATATTTCTGATCCAGGAAAAATCCGGTCTTCTGGCCATCTTTTACATCAACCTGGTACTTCACTCCATTTTCCACAATTTCAACCAGGGTAGGAAATTCTTCTCCGATAAAGCCCTTGTATGGCTCCATTCCCTCCTGCTTGCGGACCTTCACATCACTTCGCTCGTACACGCCGCGGATCTGAATCCCATCTTCTGCCAGAACTTTTTTCAAAAGTTCTACCAGCATTTCTTTGTAGCGGTCAATTCCAAGTGCAAGGGACTGTACCACCAGCACATCAGAAAACTTATCTACAATAAATCCAGGCAGGAAATCTGCCTCTCCGAAGATCACACGGCAGCTGGAGGTGTCTGTCACCTTCTTACGGTACTCCCATGCATCCCGAATTCTTTTCTCGAAAAAGCCCTCGTCAATTATGGTATTCTCATCTCTGGAAAGAAGACGCACCAAAATCTTGGAATTGGTATTGATAAATCCTCTTCCCAGAGGATATCCATCAAAATCATGAACCAGTACAATATCTCCATTTACAAAGCTTCCCATAATAGAAGCCACTTCATTATCAAAAATCCACATTCCGCCGGATTTTAAAAGGCGTCCTTCTCCCTTTTTCAGGGTTACTACTGCCAGACTCATAGCACTTCTCCTTTGCTTTTGCGATTTAGATAGTATTGTAGCACACAATCCCTGGTTTTACCAGTGTTTCCAGGGGTTCTGGGGAAAAGTCACAGAAATTTCATGAATCTTAAAATTTTATAAAACGCCCGCAGATAGGCTTTCCCATCCTAAAATAAAGTCTCTTTTCCATTTATAACGAAAAAAGCTCCGGAATGCATTCAAACATTCCAGAGTTTTCAATTCTTTACACTTTATTTCGCATTTGCTGCAACATGTACATCGATCAGGTTTGCCTTGATTAAAGCCGGGCGGACTGCATTGTAAATGATCACAACCAGAATGGTTGATACGATTGCATTTACAAAAGTAGCACCAGCGCTTAATTTTGCAAGAATGCTCGCAACCTCCTGAGGCTGTCCAAGAATGTACTGTTTGTAGAAGTAGCCAACGATAGGATCTGCGATCACGTTAAATGCAAGACCTGCGATGGAAGCGATCAGGCTCCATTTAAATACGTATTTCTTATCGTTGGTCTCATTGATCTTGGCAATCTTGTGGGCTACAAGACCGGTAACAAGGCCAATGCAAAGCTTCAAAACGAATGTTTTCGGTGCTCCTGTAATGTAAACCGGATCCATAAGGTCTGCGATGGTCATTCCAATGGAACCTGCAAGACCGCCGTACCAGCCGCCCAGAAGCAGTGCACCAAGTACGCAGAAGGTATTTCCAATGTGAAGGGAAGTGGCATCTCCACCTGGTACCGGAATCTTAATCTGTAAAAATGTGAAGGATACGTAGCAAAGTGCTGCAAGAAGTGCCGTCTCCGCAAGTTTCATAACGGTAGAATTCTGTTTGTTCATATGTTTCTCTCTCTTTCCCGGAACTTTAATAAGGTTCCCTTTAATCAACGTTTATCTTACCCATATACTGACATGTCTTCAATGGACAGTTTTGAAGTTTTTTACAGGGTCAGTTTAACGTGCTACCCGCGCAAAAGGAGCAGCAGGTTCACTATCCTCACAGTTACACTCTTTGCGGAATCGCACCTGCTGGATCGTTACAAAAAAGGGACAGAAACAAATCTTTTAATATAGATTCATTTCTGTCCCTTATCTTTTTAAATTTGTAAGCAACAACCAGGAATTCACTTATTTGCTGATTCTCTTAGTGATTCAGCATTTTCACCGTTTTTATCGTTCCTGTATTTACAGCATCCCTGAGATTATTCTTCGTAATCCTCCTCAGCAATCGCCTCATCGTAAGAGTCCTCGCCAACCTCATCTGCTGCGCTGTCGTCAATTGTTACATCCTCGGAAGCATCTGCGCCGTCGTAAGTATCCGTAACTTCTCCATACAGCTTCTCGAAGAACTTCATAGTATCTTTATATAAGGTCTCTTTATCTTCAGAAGAAACCGCAGTACCAAGAACATCAATATCCTCGGAGGTTGCGCCGTCATCGATCACATCAATGCCGAAAAGCTTCTTCAGCTCTTTATCCAGCATGTTCAGCTCTGGAGTCACATACTGCTCTGTGCCATCTGTCTCGTAAGAAACAGCTCCATTGCCAAGGATTCCAAGATATTTCTGAAGAACCTTGATGGAAAGCTTATTCGCAGTATCGGAATCCAATGTAACGGTAGATGCAGCATCTGCTCCCATTGCCTCATAAAGAGCATCCTCGTCCCCTTCGTACTCGCCCTTGCAGAAGGTCTTCGCCTGGTCGAATTTTGCCTTGGCATCATCACTTAAGAAGTCTGTAGCCAGCTGGGATACGTCTGTGATCTCATCTGTGGTATCGGAACCATCACCAACTTCACTAATGTCTCCATCTGTGTTCTCTTCGCTGCCATCTTCTGCAGTATCGTCTGCGCTTGCATCATCTGTATTCTCAGTTCCATCCTCTGTAGGGAATTCTTCCCACTGCTCCTCAGCAGAGCTGTCTGCTCCAGTTTCCTCTGCCAGTCCCGGATCCTCTGTGGAGCTCTCGATCACATTGTCGCCAAGTGCACTCTGATCTACATTGTCCACGATGCTGTCCGTATCTTCCTCGTCAGAAGAATCATCGCTCTCGTCAGCCTGGCCTGTTACGTTGTCATTTACACGCTCCAGAGTCTCCTGCATTTCAGAATAATCATAATTCTGCTCTGCAATCTGCTTCAGCAGGTTCACAATGGTATTGATCTCATCATCAGAAAGAGAGACATTATTATTATTGGAGATATTTACGACAATGTTGTAGATATCGTCTGCATTCTGGATATTGTCTGCAATAACCTGCATCTTCGCCTGGTTGATAACGGTGGTGGCATCGTTCTGTCCTACAGAGTCTGCAAGATTACCAGTCACTACCATCTCCTCAGTAGCAAGCTCCTTCTTCGTCTCGTCAAGCTTCTCACCGCTGGCTGTCTCATAAGCCATCTGGATACCGGTAAGAGCTCCTGTACCAGATACCTCAAACGGGCAGGCAGCTACAACTTCACAGTTGGTCACACCAGAGGTGGAAAGGGAACTTGCGATCATATTGCAGGTAACCCAGTTCAGGTTCGCGGTACGGACCTTGATGCCGCCGGAAGTGGTTGGCTTCACATATGCGCAGCTGACTGTTCTGGTACCGATCTGCTCCAGCGGAACATATGCACTTAAATGATCTCTCTCATCCTGATTGGTAACATAGATGATCTGTGCCTGGCTGGAATCAACCTTAAAATATCTCAGCATGGTGTTCTTCTGATCCTCGGAAAGATCTGCTCCAAGTGTGACAACCTTCATGGCATCTGCCATCGCCGGAATTGTCGGAACCATGCTTCCCATAACCATGGATGCGCTGCAAAGCAGCGTAGCAAATAATTTACCTTTCTTCATAACATTTCCTCCAACTTTCTGTCTGGATTATACTCAGATCTGTGCTTGCAGATCTTCTCAATTGGTAAACACATTATAGCATACTTTTTCTCAAATTTGTAATTTTAATTATCGTTTTGGTCCACTTTTCGAAAATATGTTTGCAATCTGATGATCGGTACTTTATAGCATATTCCAGATTACCATCCACTATTTCAGTACTTTGTCCAAAACCTCCTGAACCGTCTTCACAGGTGTGATTTCCAGTTTCTCTTTCACTTCCTCTGCCACATCCTCCAGGTCATCCACATTTTCATAAGGTATAAACACATGTTTTACACCAGCCCGCTGGGCAGCCATCAGTTTCTCCGGAAGCCCGCCGATCGGCATAACACCGCCCCGAAGGGATACTTCTCCTGTCATGGCGATTTCAGATGGCGCAGGCTTACCTGTTACTAGGGAAGACAAAGCCGTTACCAGTGTAATACCTGCTGATGGTCCGTCCTTAGGAACAGCCCCGGCCGGAACATGGATATGAAGGTCATTTTCTTTAAACTTATCCGCAAAGTCCGGATAAAGGGACTTTACAAGGGTAATGGCAATCTGGGCAGATTCCTTCATCACGTCTCCCAGCTGTCCGGTAATAATTACTTTTCCATCTCCCTTTGTAAAAGAGGTCTCGATAAAAAGGATCTCGCCCCCTGCACTTGTCCAGGCAAGGCCAGTCACTACACCAGGAGCTGGATTTTCCAGGATTTTCTCGTGATGGATTCCGTGTCCAAGGAATTCCGGCACACGCTTCCCGCTTACGGTAATGCTCTTCTGTTCTCCCTTTACCAGCTTCACAGCTGCGTAACGGCAAAGCACATCCATCTGCTTCTTCAAGCCGCGCACTCCAGCCTCCGCAGTATATTCCTCGATGATCCGGCGGATCGCTTCATCTGTTACTTTCAGATACTGCGCCTTAATTCCCATGCTCTTCATAGCTTTGGGCAAAAGATGGCGTCTGGCGATCTGGAATTTTTCCACTGCTGTGTAGCCTGGGAACTGGATCACTTCCATACGGTTCAGAAGCGGCTCCGGAATGGTATCTGTAGAGTTTGCGGTGCACACAAACAATACATTGGAAAGATCATAAGGGACATTCATATAATGATCCGTAAAGTTTCCGTTCTGTTCCGGATCCAGCACCTCCAGAAGGGCACTGGCCGGATCACCGCCGTAATCCTTGGCAAGCTTGTCAACCTCATCCAGCACCATAACCGGGTTGGCTGCGCCGCTTCGTTTCATGCCTTCCATGATCCGTCCAGGCATAGCACCTATGTAGGTTCTTCTATGTCCGCGGATCTCCGCTTCATCACGGATTCCCCCAAGACTGATCCGCACATATTTGCGGTGAAGCGCCCGGGCAATGCTCTGTCCGATGCTGGTCTTGCCGGTACCTGGGGCACCTACAAACAAAAGGATGGAACCGGACTGCTTCTTATTAAGAGCCATCACAGCAAGCTGCTGGATGATCCTCTCTTTTACTTTTTTCAGACCATAGTGGTCTTCGTCCAGGATTTCTTCTGCCTCATTCAGATCAATGGCTGCAGGTTCCTCTGTTTTCCAGGAAAGACTGGTAGCAAAGTCCAGATAATCGTACAACATACCATATTCGTGGCTGTCCTTTCCCTCCTGTTTCATACGGTTCAGAACCTTCTCCGCTTCCTTGCGGGCTTCCTCATTCATGCCAGATTCCTGGATCTTCTTCTGGAAACGGCGCACATCGGAAATATTCTCCGGATGCATTTCGTCCAGCTGCTGCTGAAGAAATTCGATCTGCTTCTTGATGGCAGACTCCCGGTAAACCTTTTCGTTGGAATTCTTCTGGGCCGTCTCTGCTTCCTCGCTAACGCGGAAAATCTCCATCAGCTCATAGACAGCCTCTTCCATCAGACGCATACGCTCTTTTCTGGAATCCACCTCGATCATGTGGTATTTTTCTTCCCAGGAAAGGCTCATATAACCAGCCAGGGCACTGACAGCCTCCGGATAGCTTTTCCAGTGATAGATCATGCTCCGTACCCAGACACCCCACTGGAATCCTTTTGCAAAATCCATCAGTTCTTTCTTGATCTTATCAAACTTCACCTTCTCTTCCTCCGGGGAAATGTCCTGAATATCCGGAAGGTCAACGGCTTCTGCCTGCACGACTCCATCCACATATTCTACAGCCGTTACCTGTACCCTGCCTTTCGTCGTAACCTTGACGCTGCCTTCCTCATCTATGCTCTCAATGGTTCCCATTACTCCCACTGGAAAAATATTTTCCATGGAAATTTCCTCTGGAGCCATCTCTTTTTTCTGTAAAACAAAGAGAATTTCTTCTCCTATATTCTGTTCTTTGATCCTGCCTTCCGGAAACATATCTTTTTTAAAGAAAAATGTAACTTCCGGTAAAAGAAGAAGTTCATAAACTGGTATTGTGATCATACATGTTTCCTCCTTGTATTATCAGCACTCGTTTATTATGAGTGCCAGAGTTATTTTATAGAAAATGGCGAACTCATATGAATTCGCCATCAGATTCTATGATAGTTCATTATAACACTAAATTTAGATTTTGCAATAAAAAACGAACTAAAACACGCTCTGCAAATTTTGCTGGTTATCGCAGCAGCCATTCCCTTAGTTTTGCATATAAATCTGCTCCCCTTTTACCAGCGCAAAAGTGGAAAGGTTTTCCCCGTCCAGATTCGTTTTGTGCATATCTACTGCACTGATCTGATGATTGTCGTAGGTATTGTAATAGTAGATTCCCTTATCTGCATTGCAGCAGGAGGTATACAGGGTAATCTCATACTTGTCTTCTCCCAGCTTGCAGCAGCCTCTTTGCTGATCCACACTGCCAAGGATGTGGAAAAACTGGCTTACGCTTTCTGCCTCAGAATCCCCAGACAGAGAATTCATTTTCACAAAAGCCACTCTCACAAATCTGGACTGGGAAGAAAGATCTCCCGGAAGGCCCAGGCCTCCCATTCCACGGCTATACTGGTTCAGGTCCAGATCTTTTGAAAACGTATTCTCCCTGTTTTCCACAGCAAGGTGCATATAATTGTTCAGATTGAACATCTGGTACTGAAACGGTGGATTGTTGGTAAGGACACCAACCGGATTTTCATAAATCTTCAAGCCTTCTTCTACAGATTCCAGGGTGATGCACTCTTCTTTATCTGCAATGATCCAGTGCAGCTGGGCCACTGGCAGATTTTCCAGAAATGGAGTGTCGATCAGGTTCATTCCGGCAAGAAGCCTGCGCGCTTCTTTTACAGTCGCACACTTTCCAAGGATCCAGGGGATCAGCTCAAACTGGGTGATGTTGTCCTTTCCCTCCACTGGATTTTTGTAATGGGCATTTCCCACAAAATTAAGGCCGGCAATTCCAAGCCCCTTCTCATTGACTGCATCATAATATAATGGGTAGTCCTGCATCACACAAGCCATTCCGATCATGGCATAGTGACTTTTCAGCTGACCGCCCTGACGCAGGTCAAACACATAGTTTCTGGGAGTGACCACCACCTGGTCTCCATAAGAAATCTCATAATCCAATGTTCTTCCGAAATAGAAATCCTTTGTTTTATAGGTTGCTGCTGTACACATAATCGGTTCCTCCTACACTTATTTTCGCCCTTTGTGCAATTGCGCTTCACAATGGCCAGCCCCTTCCATCCCCGTTACTGTTCACTCCGTGACTAGCAAACCGTCCCTCAGATCATCCTGAATCATCGAACAGGCTGCATTGCAATTTGCCGCTCATCATGTTATGATTGATAAAACTATATGCGAAAAATATTTTTTACTATTTTCTCAATTAGTGGGATATATTGTAACACATAATTTTCGATTTTAAACTGTTTTTTCATAATTTTAGACTTTTTTAAGAAAGGACGTTCCTATGAATAAATCCATTGCAGTCGCTGGTACTGGCTATGTCGGGCTTTCCCTTTCTGTTCTTCTTGCACAGCATAATCATGTTACTGCGGTTGACATAATTCCAGAGAAGGTTGCTCTGATCAACAAACGCAAATCCACCATCCAGGACGAATATATTGAAAAATATCTGGCAGAAAAAGAGCTGGACCTTACTGCCACCACAGATGGCGCATCTGCCTATCAGTCGGCTGACTTTGTAATCGTGGCGACTCCCACCAACTATGACAGCCGGAAAAATTATTTCGACACTTCCTCCGTGGAAGCAGTCATTGACCTGGTTACAAAGGTAAATCCTTCTGCCGTTATTGTGATCAAATCCACAATTCCCGTTGGATATACCAAATCTGTACGCCAGAAATTCCATAACCCTAATATTATTTTCAGCCCGGAATTTCTCCGGGAATCCAAGGCGCTTTATGACAATCTTTATCCCAGCAGGATCATTGTTTCCTGCGATGAGAAGACTGCCGAAGCTGCCCATACTTTCGCTGATCTTCTAAAAGAGGGCGCTTTGAAGGAAAACATTGATACCTTATTTATGGGCTTCACAGAAGCGGAAGCGGTAAAGCTTTTTGCCAACACCTATCTGGCCCTTCGCGTTTCTTATTTTAATGAGCTGGATACTTATGCAGAAATAAAGGGGCTGAACACCCGTGATATTATAAACGGCGTGTGTCTGGATCCCAGGATCGGAACCCATTACAACAATCCCTCTTTCGGATATGGCGGCTATTGTCTGCCCAAAGACACCAAGCAGCTGCTCGCTAACTATGATGATGTCCCACAGAATATGATGTCCGCCATTGTGGAGAGCAACCGCACCCGCAAGGATTTTATTGCAGACCAGGTGCTTCAGAGAACTGGCTATTACAGCTATAATGAGGACAATCTGTACCAGTCTGCCATGGAAAAAGAGGTGGTGATCGGCGTCTACCGACTGACCATGAAAAGCAATTCTGACAACTTCCGCCAGAGCAGCATCCAGGGGGTTATGAAGCGGATCAAGGCAAAAGGAGCCACCGTTATTATCTATGAGCCTACTTTGGAAAACAGCTCTACCTTTTTCGGAAGCAAGGTGGTAAATGATCTGAAGGAATTTAAAGAAAAAAGCCAGTGCATTCTGGCAAACCGGTATGACCGGGTTCTGGATGATGTGAAGGAGAAGGTGTATACAAGGGATTTGTTTGCCCGGGATTAAGGCAGCTATGTTTTGAATTTCCCAATATATATGATTGCATCAATCGCCAAGATTTCATGCAAACATGGACTTTGGCCCGCCTGTTGCACAAACAATCCCCCTTAAGCAGAATTCCTTATCCGCTTAAGGGGGATCTTAATTTTTACTTTATCCAGTTCTCTATCCGCCTTATATTGCAGCGAATCTCTCAGCCCTCTGCGGACTGTTTTTTAAAATAGTCATTATAGCTATCCAGTACATCCTTACGTCCTCTTACCCTGATGGGAACCTGGGCTCCATTTCGAAGAATAAAATCCTCCTGCACATCTGTAATGTGCTCCATGTTTACCAGATAACTTTGATGACAACGACAAAAACGAGGGTCATCTATCTGTTTCTCCAGATCCCCCAGCTTCTCCGTGGTCTCAATCTCCGAACCGTCCAGCATATGTAAGGTTACCGTATGGCGATCACTTTCCAGATATAAAATTTCATCCACAAATGGATAACGGTACTGTCTTCGGCATTTCACAGAAATACGTTTGCGAAGCTCCGGCTTCAGCAGTCTATGCAAAAGTGCAGTCGTCTGCTCTTCCTCCGCAGGCTTCAACAGATAACCAGATGCCTCCACCTCATAGCTCTCCAGAGCAAAATCAGGCGAAGCAGTCAGAAATACGATCGGCGCCTTTACTCCCAGCTCCCGCAGCTTCCTGGCGGTGTCCATTCCGTTCAGCGCTCCCATATAAATATCAAGAAAAATCAAGTCCGGCCATAGATAGCCGTCTTCGATGTCTGCAAGGAGGCTCTCTCCAGACTCATACTCCTGGATCTGAGCCTCCCCACCATTTTTCTGAAAGTACACCATTAACTGACGCTTCAGCACAAACCGCTCAACTTCCACGTCATCACATATGGCAATTTTGTTTACCAAAGCTCTCCCAAAGCCTCCTTGTACTTTACTTTTTTATTATAACAGAAAATTCCATCTTTTGGAAAAATCTGCATAATCGTCATGTTTTCGAGCATAATCCTCAATTTTTGAAGCTTCTGCAGAGCCTTTCCAACTTTTTCCTTCATACTTTTGAAATTTCCATACATCTATAATAGTTTTCTGATAAAAATATATCACTAAAAAAAGCACTCGTCAAGTAAGGATTAACTATCTGAAATATAAAAAATACCGCAGCAGATCCAGTTTTTCGTGGATTTTGCCTGCTGCGGCTGTTCTATTTTATATTATGACTCTCCAGGAATGCTGAATGGTCATGAGTTTTTAGTTGGCAGAATCTTCAGACTCAGCTGCTGTATCATCAGAAGTGGAATCTGTTGTCTCCTCTGCTGTACTATCTTTAGACTCTGTGTCGGAAGCATCACCTGCATCAGAAGCTTCTGCTTCTGAATCGGTCTGACCTTCTTCTGCATCCTTGCTATCCTCTGCAAGAACAGTTGCTGACTCAACTTTTCCGTCTTTATCCAGTTTCAGGATGATAACATCGCCTTCCTTGATGTCAGCTGCCTTGATCGTAGAAATCTGGGCATCTTCACCAACTACCATTGTATAGACATCATCTGCTTTTTCATCCTCAGCAGCTGCGGCATCTGTATCTTCTGTTGTCTCATCTGCTGCAGCGTCATCCGCATTCTCGTCTGTAGCTTCTGCATCATCCGTTTTCTCGTCTGCTGCTTCGGCATCATCGGTTGCCCCATCTGTAGCTTCGGCATCATCTGTTTTCTCGTCTGCTGCCTCTGCATCATCTGTTGTCGCATCTGTGGCTTCGGCATCATCGGTACTCTCATCTGCAGCTGCAGCATCATCTGCTTCTTTGGCAGCTTCCAGAACCTCAAGCTTGTTATGTCCAGTTGCAGAATACAGTGGCGTATCCTCGCTTATATCATAAGACTGGGTTTCATCCTTCAGCTGCAGAGACATGCTCTCAGATTTCTCCTCAGCTTCCTTCTCCCCATCTTTATTTTCTTCTGTCTTATCTTCACTTGCCTCTTTCAGAACTTCACCTGTTTTTACCTCAATAGAAGTATCGGAAACTTTGGTTACCTGACCGATTATGTATTCTGAAACTTCTGTCTCCTCTTCATCGTCAGCAGCAGCGGCCTCTGTCTCTGTCGCCTCTGCAGTATTATCAGCTGCGAGCACACCTACTGGTGATAAAACCATTGCCATACTTAATACGATTGCTGCATATTTACGTTTCATTGAAACACACATCCTTTCAAATATTAAACACCTATCTGGCATTTTTATGAGGCATATTGGAAATCTTTTTCCATCACCTCTAAAACGATTATTAATATAATCTTAAATTGTGATGGGATTGTGTTTCAATTGTGAGAGAATTGTGATGAATTTCTTAAACAATTCTAAATTCACATACAAAATTAGTTCAATTTTAGCTGCGATTTGCTTCATATACAGCGTCTTTTACAATTCTCTGTTATGAGTTTTTTCTTTTAAGGCTTTCTTTCAGGCTTTGCAAAGATCCTTCACAACTTCTCCAGCTATGATCAGCCCCACTACAGAAGGTACAAACGCCACACTGCCTGGGATATCGCGACGTTCTGTGCACTTATGCTTTGCCCCTGGCGGACAGATACAGTGAGTTCTGCAGCTGATGGACATATCCTCAATTGGTCTTGTGGGGATTTCCTCAGAATAAACTACTTTCAGCTTGTGCACACCGCGCTTCTTCAGTTCCCGGCGCATAACCTTGGCAAGAGGGCATACCTTTGTCTTGTAAATGTCTGCCACCTTGAACTGGCTTGCATCCAGCTTATTGCCTGCACCCATGGAACTGATGATGGGAACCCCTTTCTCCTTTGCTTTCATGACCAGAGAAATTTTGGCCGTAACAGTATCGACAGCATCTACAATATAGTCATATTCCTCGAATGGGAAATCATCTGCATTTTCTGGCAGAAAAAAGCATTTATGTGTTTCCACCTTCACGTCCGGATTGATTTCCAGCATACGCTCTTTCATCACATCGGTCTTATATTTTCCCACTGTTTTTCGGGTTGCAATGATCTGTCGGTTCAGATTGGTAAGGCAGACCTTGTCATCATCGATCAGGTCAAAAGCACCTACCCCGCTTCGTACCAGGGCCTCACACACATATCCGCCAACACCGCCAATTCCGAATACTGCCACTCTGGCGCCGGCAAGCATCTTCATCCCCTCTTCTCCAAGAAGAAGCTGGGTTCTTGAAAACTGATTTAACATATATTATTATCTCCTCACATAAAAAGCCCGGGGAGTTTATCTGCCCAGGCTTTTGTCAACATTACCTTGCGGAAATATTTTATAATGATAGCTTTTTTCTGTCAATTATTTTTTCAGCGTTAAGCCATCTTTAAAGGCATTTCCAACTTTCTCACCAAGAACCAGGTAATCATTGTTTACCGGATCATAGCTGATTGGTTTCAGTTTTGCAGGATCAATGCGTCCGTCTGTAAGGATGCTCTCATCTGCATTGATGTTTACGATCTCGCCTACCAGAATGCCATTTTCGAAACTTTTTACCTTGCACTCAAGTGCCATTGGAAGCTCGTCAATAAGAGGAGCGTTTACAAACTCGCTCTTAGTTGCATGGAATCCGGACTTTGCAAATTTGTCCGGCACTTTTTTCGCAGACTCGATTCCAACATAGTCGCTGGCGGTAACGGTATCAGCAGTTGCCATACTTACAGTGAAGGCGCCCGTCTTGGCCATGTTCTCGGTTGTCTTGTGGTCAGCCATACTGATGCTGATCTCATTCATATCTGTAATAATTCCCCATGCAGCATTCATTGCATCCGGTACGCCATTCTCGTCGTAGGTTGCAACGATCAATACTGGCATTGGATATAACCAGGGTTTTGCTCCAAAATTTACTCTGCTCATAATTTTTGCCTCCTGTTTTCTTAGTTTTTGTTTTCTTAGTTTTTGTTTTCTTAATTTCTTGGTTCTTTGTTTTGATTTTCTTGATTTCTTGGTTTCTATTTTTTCTATATGCTTTCGTTCTTTTTAATAACCGGGCTCGGGACGAGTTAGTTGCAGAAAACTCCATTTATAATAACTTTTCTTCCCATTCAGCTTCCTTAAAGCCTGTAAGAACAGCATCCTCTTTTACGATCAGAGGTCTCTTTACAAGCATACCATTTGTGGCAAGAAGCTGCAACTGCTCCTCCTCACTCATAGCTGGCAGCTTATCCTTCAGCTGCATCTCCTTATAAAGCATACCACTGGTATTAAAAAACCGCTTCAAGGGAAGTCCGCTTCGCTGGTGCCATTCCTTTAATTCTTCGTATGTGGGATTCTTCTCCACAATATGGCGATCCGTATAAGTGACCTGGTGCGCATCCAGCCATTTCTTTGCCTTCTGGCAGGTGGAACATTTAGGGTAATTTATGAATAACATAGGTGACCTCCTTTTTCTCTCTATAGTTTCATATTTTACTCTATCTGATTCCCGTTTGCATAGTCCCAATTATAATTTTTCCCATATTGTCACAGGAACCAATAAATTTTATTTCAAAGCATATTTTCCCTTTTTGCATAATATATAAGTACGTACAGCGTATATACGAGTTCAATTATGAACTGTTCAAATAATAAGCCCAGAAACTGCTGCAATGGGTGCGGAGCCTGCGGCACCTACGTAACCATCCAGGGTCCACCCGGTCCAGTCGGTCCTATGGGACCAAAAGGAGATCGCGGGGAAAAAGGGGAACCGGGTATCCAGGGGCCTGAAGGTGAGAAAGGCGAGCCTGTGGAAACGCCTGTAATTACAGTTGTGGAAGACACACCTTTCTTTCCAACGGCGCAGCCAGATCCTCTATCTGGATCCAGTGGTGCGAGGTTGATGTAAGTTACGATCCGCCTGTTGAATAGACGATTTTGTCCTATAAGTCACGATTTCCCAGAATAAAGCAACGAGATCAAATATTTTCTGCAAATTTCGCCCGTTATCGCGGCAGCCGCCAAGGTCTCATGTAAATGGTGAATAACCAGTCAACTTCCTTGCGTCTCCAAAAGATGAGATAATGGTGTGAAAAGTGTAAAAAGTGTGTTTCACACTTTTCACGAAAAACACCACAGGAGGT